>NZ_BAAAZP010000014.1:0-45401 GCF_039536965.1 Nonomuraea antimicrobica
GCTGGACGGCCCTGGCGACGGCCAGCTCGGGCAGCGCCGGGCGGTGCGCCGAGGAGGTACGACTCCCGCCGCCCAGGAGGTCGGCCAGCGACCTGCGGGGGGACGTCCCGGCGTCCGGTGACGCCCAGGGCGGGGCGGGCCGGGGGTGGCCGCGCCGTTCGAGGTCGGCCGCGACCGTGTCGATCGCCGCCGCGACCTGCTCCCGCGCCCGCGGGTCCGCGGTGGCGTGCCACTTGCGCGACAGGTGCGCGTGCTCGTCCAGCCGGGGTGTCAGGCAGTGGTCGGTGCCTTCCACCTGCCGGGGCGACAGCGCCGGCCTGACCACGCCCTGCGGCGCCCCGGCCCGCTGGGCGGCCCGCTCCTGGACGATGTGCGACAGCTCGTGCACCAGCACCGCCGACACGACCTGCGGGTGCGCACGCGGCGCGATCCACACCACGTGCGGGTCCGCCTTGGTGCCCGAGCGCAGGTCGGTACGGCCGACCAGCCCGGGGCCCGGATCGCCCACCCGTACGCGGACGTGCTCGTCGGGGGCCGAGGGCACCTGCACGACGATCCGATCGACCGCGGGCCGGTGCAGGCCCGCCACCGCGCCGCCGAAGTCGGCCGGCGACACGTCCTGGCGGCCCACCTCCGCCAGGTCCAGGTCGCGCACGTCGTCGGGGCGGGCGGCGGCGGCGAGCGGCGTGCCGGTGATCTCCGGGTCGGTCGGCGCCGCGGGCGAAGTCGTCCCCGGGGAGGTGCCGCCCGCGGGCGGGCCCGGCGTCTGGGCGGCGGGCTGGGAGGCGGGCTGGGAGGCGGCGGCCGGGAAGGGGGGGTCCGCCGCCGGGGGCGGGAGGGCGTTCCTGGCCTTCAGCTCGGCCGTGACCTGCTCGGTGAAGGTGCCGGTCACGTCGGAGTTCATGAAGACGTTCCGCAGGTTGAGGCCCACCTGCTCGGCCGCGTCGAGGAGGGAGGCCGGCAGCGTGGCGAACGCCTCGGCGAAGCCCCCGTCGGGCTTCTCGCTGGAGATGGTGCCGTCGGGCGCCGCCCGATAGTCGTGCACGCCGTGCGAGTCGTGCACGCGGACAAGGGCCACCTCGCCGCGCTCGCGGGCCGCCACGCGGGCGTCCTGCAGGCCCCGGATCAGGCCGGACCGGCTGCGGGCGGGCCTGAAGCGGAACTGGGGCAGGTGGTCGAGGGCGGCCGACCTGCGCACGCCGGCCTCCATCCGGGCGTACAGCTCCTGCAGGTGCTCCCCGAAGAGGGTCACCTGCACGGTGGCGCGGCTCGCGCCCGGCAGGTGGACCGGGTTGTCAACGTTCGTCGTGGCGTGGCCGTCCTGGAGCTTCACGCGCTGGAAGGTCAGGTCGTAGTCCACCCTGAGCCGGACGGTGTACAGCTTGCCCTTCTCGAACATCTGCTCCTCAATGCGCGCGCCATGGTGGGTCGCGATGCTCTCCGACGACTGCGCCCCGGCGCTCATGCCGTAGCCGAGGCCCGGCATGCCGCCGCCCGAGCCTGCCGCCATGCCCAGGGGCAGAGGGCGGCCGCGGGTCAGGGCCGCGTTCAGCGCCTTCGTCTCTCTCTGGGTCTCGCCCAACTCCCCCTCGAACGGCCCAGCCACGACGGTCAGGTCCGACAGGCGGGCTTTGACGTTGAGGTCGATGCCACGATGCCGGACCTTGTCCCTGGCCACCTGTGGGATGGTGGCGCCGTCGCGCCCCGACTGCCGCGCCAGGGCGGTGAGCAGCGCCGGCTCCGACAGTTGAGCGTCCAGCTCGCCCTCGCGTTCCTCGACCGGGGCATGGCCGACCATCTTCTTGAGCTGGGCGGTGACGACGCTGACCAGCATGGGCCTGACCGGGTCCTCCCGCAGGGTGTTGGGGAAGAAGCCGGCTTCGAACTCCACCTGGCGCGGGTCGATCACGGACGGGATCGAACCCGGGTCCTGGGCGACCGGGATGGTCATGCCGCCCGGGACGGCGCGGACCATCGTGGCGTCGTAGGTGTGCGGCGCGCGGCTGCCGCGCCGCCGCCACACCCATTCCACAGACGACCGGATCGCGGCCGCGGCGCGGGGCACCCACCTCTCCAACGGCAGCGGCCGCACCCGGGCGGGCCGGTGGTCGACCTCGATGGTCACCGTCATGCCCTCCGACACGACGTCGAGGCCGTTGAACAGGGCCAGGCGCTGGATCATGGTCGTCTGCCGGCTACTGGTGCTGGAGGAGGAGCGGCCGCGCCTGGTGGACAGTCCCCCCTTGAGCGCGTCGGAGTCCTGTGGTTCGGCCGCGTAGTCGAAGCCGACCGAGTACGCGGCGTTGCGTGCCTCCGTGTGCGACGCCTCGACGTAGCGGTAGTGCTGGACGATGAGCCCGGCGTCGGAGATGTGGGTCTCCAGTGTCGCCTTCCTGGGATCCTCTCCCTGGGCGCGCTGGACGCGCACCCGGACGTTGACCACCTGGGCCCCGTCGGCCAGGGAGCCGCCGCTCACGTTGTACTGCCGCCCCAGCCCGCGTCGCGACCACATCTCGGCCAGGCGGATGAGCGGCCGCTCGGCGCCGAAGTCCACCCTGAGCTGCCTGCCCAGGTTGGGTGTGGTCACCTCGTTGCCGTTGACGGAGTTCACCACCGCGTCCGCGGCGCCGGGGACGGCGGCGTTGATGGCGTTCGCCACCGCGTCCGCCAGGTCGATGGTGTTGCCCCGACCGTCGGTGACGACGAACGACTTGGGCTCGCTCATGCCGATGGCGTTCTGGTACTGCTCGGCGAGCACGACCTCCCTGGATCGCTCGATCAGGTCCTTGGCCTCGCTGAGCACCTCGTCCAGTTGGCTCAGCGCCTCCCCCCGGCGGCCGAGACCGGCGACGTCCTTGACGGCCTTGAGCAGCACCTCGGGAGTGTGCAGGGCGCCGACCCCGATCTCCTCGTTGCGGGCCAGCGCCTCGGCCCTGGCCTTGACGTAGGTCATGATCAGGGGGACGGCGAGCGTCCTGTCGAGTTTCATGCTGCCGTTGGTGAATCGCTCGACCGCGTCGGCGACCAGGGGCAGCGGCAGGTTGATCTCGCCGTCGGCGTACAGGCGCAGCGCTTCGCGCTCGGGGACCGTGAACAGCACGTTGCCGCGGCTGGTCAGCGAGCCGTCCGACTCGCCCGGCCGGGCCGGGAGTCGCGGCGCCTCGATCGGCATCAGGTTGGTGTGGCTGCCCGTGATCTTCACTCTGACGTCCACGGGCGCGAGGAAGCGGTATTTCCGGCCGACCTCGATCCCGAGCGCCTCGCTGCCCCAGATGGCCAGCAGGGCGGTCGCGACCGCCCTGCCCCAGGAACGCGAGGGCGTCGAGAGCGAGAAGCTGTCACTGGACGAGCCCGCGTCGTCCAGGTCGGCGACGGAGTTCCCCACACCGGCCATGAAGTTCATCGACGTGCCCCAGGAAACGCCGGCGCTGCTGAGGCCGAGCAGGATCTTGCCGGTCACCGCGTCCACCACGTCGAGGACCCGTGCCTCGCCGGGCTCGGCCGCGACTTCCGCGGAGACGCGCGTGCCCAGCAGGCCCCTGGGGTCGACGACGAGGTCGTGGGCGACCGGCCGCCCCTCCAGCAGGTGGGCGGCGAGGAAGTGCCGGCTCAGGATCGGCCAGACCTGCACCAGCAGGTGGGCGGTGAGGAAGTGCCGGCTCAGGATCGGCGAGACCTGCACCAGCATGGCCATGACCCGTGGCAGGGCCCTCGGCAGCAGCCCTCGGATCTTCTTCGGGTCCCGGAGTTCGCGGCCGCCGTCGAAGTGTTCGATGGTCGCGAGCGCCAGCAGCTTCTTCGTGACCTCCTTCGCGGAGTTCTTCGCCGACCTGCCCACCGGCCCGGACAGGCGCGGCCCGCCGTCCCTGGGCAGCATGTCGGTGGGAATGAGCAGCAGGGTCCTGACGTCGCGGCGCGCCAGCGACGTCACCTCGCCGTCGCCGCGCATCAGGCCGACCTCGAGGGTGCCCCCGACCCACATGCCCGCGGACCCCTTCTCCTTCCCGTCCTCGGTCATCTTGACCCAGTTGACGGTGCTGCCCACGGAGGAGCCCACCGTGGAGGTCCGGTTCACGGCGCCGTCCGGGCCCGCCGTGTGCGCGATCCCGTCCTCCTTCGGCTCGGGGCCGTCGGTCTTCTTGGCCGACCCCCCGCCGCTGATCGTCTTGGAGCGGCTGATGGCCCGGCCCGAGGTGTCGCTGCCGATGTCGAGGCCGGTGTGCACCTTGTTGATCAGCCCCGCGTACCCCAGGTCGTCGAAGTCCTGCCGCAGCACGATGTGCAGCGCGTGCACCACGGGGACGGCGTTGAAGCCGTACTGGACCACGGGGACGAGCATGCCGTTCTGCGCCGCCTGGTCGAAGCCGCCACGCAGCGCGGCCTCGGTGAGGTGGGCGGCGACGTCCATCTCGGCGAGCATCTGAGCGGCGCGCACGAACCGGTTGGAGTCGTACTGGCGCGCGCCGTTCTCGATCTTCGCCACGATCCCCATATCGGCCAGCTTGGCCAGGACCTCCTCGCCGAGCCCGTCCACCCCGGTGATGCTCCGGACGTCGGTGGGCCCCGCGGCGCCGCGCAACTGCTCGTCGCCGTCGCCGAGCCACTCCGGCAGCCCGACCTTGCGGCCCTGGAGCGGCACCTTCCGGAGGCTGTCGCGCATCACCACGTTGCCGTCGGCGTCGGTCTTCGGCCGGCCGTTCTCCATGACCACCGCCTCCGCGGCCACGGGCAGGCCGAAGCGGTAGGCGTCCGACTCCTGCATGCGGATCAGGGCCGTGGCCTTCATCGGCGGCAGCTCGACGGGGGGCTTGCCGAGCCGTTCCACGGTGAACGTGTGCCGCACCACCGCGCGGTAGGCCTGCGAGCGCCCGTTCCTCTTGTCCACCTCCACGTGGTGGGACGCCTCGTTGGCCGTGGAGGCGGACGACTGCGCCACCGGCCTGCCGACCTTCCCCACAGGGGTGACCCTGTCGGGATGATATTCGCCAACCGGTCCAAGAACGTCCGGATTCTCGAGGACGGGTCCGCCGGACACCCTGCCCTCCAGCGAGCCTCCGTACTCGGTCCTGCTCGGCGAGGCGGTGGACTGGGTGAGCACCTCCTCCTCCAGCGCCTCCGCGGTCGGCGCGCCCTCCCGCTCGGACTCCTCCAGCACGATCTCGCTCTTGACCTTGATGGTGGCGTACGGCACGCCCTTGACCAGCAAGGGCACCGACAGCCCTTCCGCGGCGTCCCGCAACCGCATACTGATCGTCTGGGTGACGAACGTGCGCAGGTCGCTGTGGGCGTTGGTGCCGATCCTGGCGAAGTCGCCGCCGAGATGTGTTTCGAGGGCTTTGAGCGCGGCCTCCATGCCGGCCATGCTGATGGGCTCGACGTTGGGCATCTTCGGGTCGCGCAGGTCGCGGGGGATCGTTTCCTCCCTGCCTGGCGTCTGGTCGACGTAGGAGTGCCACACCCAGATCCGCTGGACGCCGGGGTCGCTGGGAGTGCCGGAGTCGACCCTGGTGGTCGCGCCCCACCCGCTGTCCTGCCGGGTGCGCACGCTCACGGACCAGACTGCCTTGGCCTCGAACAGCATCGACTCGCTGCGGTTGTCGGCCACCGAGCCGCCGTCCGTGGTGTCCTTCGCCCCGCCCGAGGCCGACGCACTGCGCCCGGCGGTGAACCCGGTGCCGACGCCGACCACCTGGGCCAGCTCCCGCCATCCCTCCGGCAATGCCGGGATCAGCGCCCTGGTGTCGACGTCCGCCGAGACGGAGGCATTGCCGGACTGCGTGGCGGTGTAGGTGTGACCGTACTGGTAGAACAGGCCCACCGACATCTCGGACGCCTGCACCGCCGGATCGTGCACCTCCACCAGGTCGGAGAGGGCTTCCTGGATCGACACCTCGACCGCGTCCTCGCCCCAGCCGAGGCTGAGCACCATGCCGTCGCCGGAGACGACGTCGTGGTAGTTGGCCTTGATCGCGCCTTCCAGCTCGTCGGGGGTGACCCGCATGCTGACGCCCTTACTCCGCAGGAGCTCGTTGACCGTGTCGGTGAGCGCGTCCAGATGGGCCGGCCGTCCGGTGGGCATCGCCTCCGACAGGGAGAACGTCGAGGGCAGCACGTTGTGCAGCGCCTCCAGGTACGCCCTGCGGGCGTGCTCGGCCTCGTTCCCCGTGATGGTGGCGAGGGCAGGCAGGCTGACCCCGCCCAGGCTGGTGGGCTTGGCGCCCCGGCTCAGCTGGGTGAGCTGCCGCTCGTACCGCTCGTACACCTTCCTGGCCGCGGCCGCCTCCACCGCCGCTTTGGAGTACGCCCTGGCGATCCTGAGGTCCCGCGCCTTCTTGGCCCAGTGGGCGCGCGCCTCCTCCTGGGCCTCGGCGGCGCGGAGGAACCTGCCGCTGTCGCGGTCGTTGAGCGCCTCCTCGGCCTTCCGGGTCGCTTCGACGGCCTCCTGCTCGGCCTTCTCGGCGCTCTTCGTCCTCAGGGTGACCTGTCGCCGAAGGTCCTCCTCCGCATTGGCCAGCGTCTTGATGACGGCCCGCGCGCCCTTGGGACTGGGATCGGGCCCCAGTCCAGCGGGCTGGTGGCTGCGTCCCCTGCCCTGCTCGGGCGCCCAGGGCGCGGGCGGTGGTTTGGCGCCGCGGGCTTTCAGGTCGAGCAGCACGCCGTGGATGTCCACGGCCAACTGGCGCTGCTCGGGCACGGTCCTGGCGTGTTCCCACTGCTCGGTCAGGTACGCCAGCTCGTTGCGCCGGGCGGCCACGCAGTTGTCCACGCTCTCCCGCCGCCGGCCGGAGAAGGCCCGCAGCAATCTCCGAATCCTGCCCGCGTCCTGCGCGGACAGGACTTGCAGGATGTCGGTGATCTCGTGCAGCCAGACCCTCGGCAGCTGGTCTTCCGCGACTCCGGGCGCGAAGATGACCAGGTGCGGGTCCTGCGCCGTGCCCGATCTGAGCACGGTCGTGGCCATGACTCCGGGGTCCAGACGGCCGATCATGGGGCGGAAGTGCTGGGCGCCGTTCCTCGTGGTGCGGACATTGAGTACCTGGTTGGCCGGGTCGGGGTCCGTGGGCGAGGGGCGCCACTCGAGTCTCTCGACCCTGTTGGAGCCATGGGCGAAATGCTCGGGGCGTAAGGTGGCGGTGCCGTTGTGGACCTCGGTCAGAGAGAGGACCGAGCCCACGCGGCCGTCCGCGACGTACCTGGTGTCGGGGACGGAGAGGGAGGTGACGGTGCCCGGCCTGCTGGTGAGGGCCGGGGACGCGGCGGCGGAGCCGGGGACGGACGCCGACATCGCGTCGTCGGCCAGGGCGACCAGCAGCATGGCCGCGGCGTCCACCATCAGGTCGGACTGGTTGCCGACCTCCGTGGCCCGCAGATCGAGCGCCCTGCGGATGCGGTTCATGGTGGCGTTGGAGACGACACGGTAGCCCCCGGGACCGGGGACGAGCAGGTCGCCCGTGGGGCCCAGCACCGCGCCGGGGAACTCGGCGTTCAGCGCGTCCACGAGCGCCGCCCGCGCCCTGACCGGAGCCGGGGCCCCGATCAGGGCCCCCGCCTGCCTCGTGCCGTCCGCCTCCCCCAGGTTCGTGACACCGCCGGGAGCGGCGCCGACCGTCGCCGGTGTGCCGTCCTGCGCCGCGTGTGCGCCGTCCACGGCCGCCGAGCCGTCCTGCTGGTTCGCCGTCGCGGGGTCGCTCGTGGTGCCGCGGCCCTGCGCCGTCCCGTCGTTCTGGGACGTCGGCCCGTCCGGCGTCGTCGCGCCGCCCGAGGCCGGTGCGCCCGCCGTCGCACCGCGACCGGCTGTCTCGCCGTCGTGCGGGGTCGCCGTGTTCTGGGTGCCGTTCTGGGTTGCGCCGTTCTGGGTGGGGGCGGCGTTCTGGCCCGGGGTGGCGTTCGGAGCGGTGCGGCCGTCCTGACGGGCCGTCGCGTTGCCCTGTGGCGTGGCGGCGGCGCTCTCGCCCTGGCGGGGGGCCTCGCCGGGGGCCGGGGCGACGGCGTTCTGGTCGGAGCCCGCGGAGGCGCGCCGTTGGGCGGACATGTCGGGGTTCGCCACCGTGGGCCCGGGACGGCCCGCCGGCGCCGGGGCACCGGCGGCCGCCGGGCCGCCGGACGGGCTCGGCGATGAGGGCGTGGCCGGTTCTGGTCCCTGCACGGTCCCCGGCATGCCGGGCGGGCCGCCCTGCGGCCCTGTAGGTCCCCCGTTCGGCGTACCGGGTTCGCCCGGTCCGCCGCTGCCGGGGCCGTGACCCGCCCGTTGCGCGGCGGCGTTGTACGCGTCGGCCAGCGTGCTCAGCGGGCTGCCCAGCGCCATGGCGACGCTCGGGTTGAACGGGCTGATGGTCCCGGTACGCCCGACACCACCCATGAAGCCGCCCAGCAGCGCGTCGGGCGTGAACGGATTCTGCCACTGCTGGTACACGACGCCGTTGGCGACGAAGCTGCCGGCGGGCGAGGCGATCATGTTGGTCAGGCCGACCGTCAGAGCGCGTCCGGCGAAGCCGCGCACGCCCAGCCTGCTCACGATCCGGGAGATGGGACCGGCCACCACCATGCCGATCATCGCCCCGGTGGCCGCGCCCAGGATCGCGGCCTGGATCTTCTTCCAGTCCCAGCCCTTGATGGTGCCCATCTTGATCTGCTGGTACTGGGTCATCACGGTGATGAAGAACTCCTCACCGATCTCCTCGATCAGTTCCAGGCCCAGCGGCGTGGCCAGCAGCCGGGTGATGAGGCTGCGCCCGGTGGGACCGCTGAGCACGGCCACCCGGGCCAGCCGGGTCGCGCCGACCCTGCGGGCGGCCGCCGCCGCGAGCCTGACGAGGATGCGGCTCAGCGCCGCGCGGGCCCCGGCCGCGTACGGGCCGACCAGCGCGACCGAGACCGCCGCGCTGAAGAACGCCGCCACGAGGGCGATGAAGATGGCGATGACCGTCACCCAGAACGCCACGTTGATGGAGATCTTGGAGTACTGCGTCTCTATGGCGAAGTTGTTGGCCTGCTCCGCGTACGCCTTCGCGTTGCCGTTCACCCCGGTCAGGCCGCCCTCGCGGCTGTACAGCTCACGGGCCCTGAAGACGAAGTCCTCGGCGGCGGGGGCCTCCCAGCCGGTCACGATCGTGCGCGCGGCGGCACCCGCGGAATCGACGGACACGACGGACTCGTCGGCCAGCGCCGCGTACGCTCTCGCCAGCGTGGACAGGCCGCTCTCGCTGGCCTTCGGCCACTTCTGACCGGCGGACAGCAGCGGGATCAGCCAGGTGTTCACCCAGTCAGGCAGGTTCAGGCTGTCCCATGCGGGCTGCGTGTCCCTGTCGATCCAGATGACGGCCCGCTGAGCCGACTGTCCGCCGGGGCCCTGGACGTTGACTCCACCCGTGTGCGACATCTATCGGCGCCTCAGGCTTCGCGGGCCAGGCCAGCCGCGAGGTCGTTCCCCATGTCGGCGTCCGTCAGGCAGGTGTTGTCGACGGCCGCGCGCACCCGGTCGCCCTCGGCCACGATCTCCTTGGTCAGCAGCCTGCACTGGTCGAGCATCTCGGCGGGCCCGTTGCCGCTGAAATGCGCGTCGGCGAAGGCCCGCCCCTCGGTCTCCTGGCCCCACGGGGCGCTCCTCAGGGCCGCCTCGATCTCGGCCACCGCGTTCGACACCCTCCGGTCCAGCTCCCCGGCCATGTCGGACCAGGCGGCGATGCCGTGGTTCACGATGGGCCTGGCGACGTACGTCCCGTCTGCCATGGTCACAGTCCGCCTCCTGACATCTGGTCGGCGAGCCTGGCCAGGACGGTCTCGACGTCCCCCTCCAGGTGCGCCTTGAGGTGCTCGCGCGGGATCGCCGGCTCGAAGATCTCCATGACGCGCTCCTGCGCCGCCGCGGCGGCCTCCCGCGCCGCCCCCAGGATGGCGTCGGCCAGTCCGCGGGCGTCGAGATGCCGGAAGACGCGGGGGTCGAGGTCGACCCCCAAGAGGTCGCCGCGTGCGCCGACCGTGACCGACACCAGGCCGTCGCGTGAGGTCTTGGTCACCTGGACCGCCTTCGCCTTGGCGTGCAGATCCAGTCCTTCGTCCTGCAGACGGCCGAAAATCCCGCGCAGTTCCTCCGCGTACGCCCGCATCCCCGCAACATCAGGCAGTTCAGGTCTGTCCATAACCCCCGCCCCGTTCACAGTCCTATGCCGAAACGTGTGCCTCCCTAGCAAGTTTCCGTCACGTGAACACCATGAAACAAGAGTCTTTCCCAGAAGTATTATTTCTGGGTGAAAAGGGGCACGGCCTCCTCCCTGAGCCCTGCCACTTCCGACCGGGGCGCCCACACCCGGTAGACACCCCGCTCCATCCGATCCAGCCCCAGCTCACGCGCAGTGATCACGGACGCGCCGAGGTATTCGAGCAGCAGCAGCCCGTCCCGCTCCCCGTGGACCTGGAACGGCTGGCCGCGCCAGTGGCAGACGACGGTCACGAAGTCCAGCGACTCGCACTCGGGCGCGGGCACCGTACGCACGTGGCAGCCGGGCTCGACCTCCTCGAAGCCGTCCAGCGGATCGGGGCTGCGCAGGCGTACCCACAGCTCCAGGGGGTGCGGCTCGGGGCTGGCCGGGTAGTCGGCGCCGTGCCAGCGGGCCCGGTAGAAGTGCCAGGACGTCATCACCGCCGCCCCACCAGCAGCCATCGGCGCAGGTCGCCGTGGTAGAAGGCACGGCGGTGCTCGGTGCCCCGGTTGGTCAGCTCCCAGATCTCCGCGCCGTGCGGCAGCCCCACCCCGTACACCTTGTACTCGCGGATGAGGTTGTTGACGCTGGGCACCAGGCCCATCCCCACGAACGGCGGCTCCTCGACCACCCAGCCGGCCACCGCCCGCCGCCCCTCCTCGTCGGTCCCCCCGTACGGGGTGTGGTAGAGGCCGAGCCCGACGGGATGCCAGCGCAGGATGTTGAGCGACCCGCTCTCGGTCAGCAGGTCGGAGCTGTCCAGCGCCGCGGCGAGCACGGCCGGGGTGGCGATGTGCGAGACGTCCAGCGCGTTGTGGCAGTAGCCGGACACCCTCGGCTCGGCCGTGTCCAGCAGGACCGGGATGTCGTCGGGCGCGAGCAACTTCTGCACGACGGGCACGCCCGACTCGGGGGCGAGCAGCAGGTCCTGCTCCATGGTGGGCACCGCCAGCCGGGCCAGTGTCCCCGCCTCCAGCATGAACGCCACCCTCAGCCCGGCGTTGACCGCCAGCCCCCAGCGCAGGTCGGGCCAGCCGGCGGCCAGATCGGGCATCGTCGCGACCCGGCAGTGCGCGGCGGCGCCGCCGGTGGACAGGCGCATGGCCTCGACCGAGGTGTACGCGAGCACCCACGTGCGCCCGGCGGCTTCCACCGTCGCCCAGGCGGGCGCCTCGGTGCCCGCCGCCGCCTCAGCGGTGATCGGCAACGCCAGCTCGGCCTCGCGCAGCAGGCTCAGGCACAGTGCCTGCTGCCCGTCACTGTGCGCAACCCACAGTCGCTCCTCGAACGGTCCGGACGGCGGTTGATCATCGGCGCTCATCCGCCCATTCTGGCGCGCCGCCCACCAATTCGAGCGCTTCCGTCCGCCCCCTGCGACAGGACCGGCATTCGTCCCGCGCCCCCTGCGAATGGCGCCGGGGAATTGGGGGCTGACTTTACTAAGGCGACCGCCTTAAAGTGAAAGGGAATCGTCAACTATCAGGGGGGCCGCGATGCCGGACATCACGCCGGACTATCCCTTCGACCGCGAGGCCGCGTTGCAGCCGCCGCCGGAATGGGCTGACTTGCAGGCCCGTTGCACCGTGGCACACGTACGGCTGCCCAGCGGCGACACCGCCCGGCTGCTCACCCGCTACGACGACGTCCGCACGGTCCTGACCGACCCGCGCTTCCGCCGCGGCGGCCCCGACGCCGCCCGGGTCTCGACCACGCGCGACGGCGGGATCTTCGCCCGCGGCTCGGCCGGCACCGACTCGATGCGGGGCGAGGGGCACCTGCGGTGGCGGCGGCTGCTGACCCGTGCGTTCACCGTCAAGAAGATGGAGACCTGGCGGCCCCGCGTCCAGCGGATGGCCGACGAGCTGGTGGACGACCTGCTCAAGGCGGGCTCCCCGGCCGACCTGTCCGCCCGCCTCGCCCTGCCGCTGCCGGTACGCGTCATCTGCGCCCTGGTGGGCGCGCCGAGCAGGGACCAGGACCTGTTCGCCCACTGGTCGCAGGTCATGCTCACGCTGACCCGCTACGGTCAGGACGAGGTCGAGCGGGCCTACCGGGAGTTCGACGCGTACGTCTCCGACCTGGTGACCGCCAAGCGCGCCGAGCCAGGCGACGACCTGCTGAGCGAGCTGACCCAGATCTCCGACAGCCACGACGGCCGGCTCTCCCACGACGAGCTCATCGCCACCGTGCGGGCGCTGCTGCTGGCCGGGCACGAGACCACCTCCAACATGATCGCCATCATGGTGGCGACGCTGCTGGCCGAGCGCGAACGCTGGCAGGCCGTGATCGACGACCCGGCGCTGATCCCGGGCGCCGTCGAGGAGGTCCTGCGCCTCGACACCACGCTCAGCGTGGTCGGCTTCCCCCGGGTCGCCGCCGAGGACACCTCCCTCAGCGGGAGCGCCGTGCCGTCCGGGGCGACCGTCATCCCGTGCCGGCCCGCCGCCAACCGCGACCCGCGCAGGTTCGACGACCCCGAGCGGTTCGACCCGCGCCGGGCCAACGCCGCCCAGCACCTCACCTTCGGCGCGGGCCCGCACTACTGCCTGGGCCAGCCGCTGGCCCGGCTGGAGCTGCAGGTGGCGCTCGGCACGCTCACCCGCCGCCTGCCCGCGCTTGACCTGCGTGACGGCGTCGACGGCCTGCGCCTGCGCACGGGGCTGCTGTCGGGCGGGCTCGAGAACGTGTGGGTCACCTGGTGACCACCGGGCGGACGCGCGCGGCCGTGGCCAGAAGCCTGATCATGGACACGGCCGAGCGGCTCTACGCCACCCGGGGCCTGGCCGCGGTGTCGATCCGGCAGATCGGCGAGGCGGCCGGGCAGCGCAACAAGTCCGCCGTGCAGTACCACTTCTCCGGCCGCGACGCCCTCATCAAGGCGATCCTGGCCGAGCACGCCGCAGCGATCGAACGGCACCGCGCCGCGATGGCCTGCCCCGAGCCCGCCCTCATGACGCTGACCGAGCGCGTCCGCCACGTCGTGCTGCCGCGCATCGAGCACCACATCGAGCTGGGCGCACCCTCCTGGTACGGCCGGTTCCTGGCCCAGGTCACCGTCGAGCCCGCCCTGCGCGAGTACGCCGTCCAGGCCCACCTCAACACGCCCTCGCTGCGCCGCCTCTACGACGCCCTGGCCGCCCAGGACGACGAGCAGGGGCCGGCCGCGACCCGGCGCGAGGACATGGCCCGGCAGCTCATCGTGCACATGCCGGCCGAGCTGGAGGCGGAGCTGGCGCGCGAGCAGCCCGCCGCCGAGGTGGCCGCCGCGGCATGGCGGCGCCTCGGCGCGGACCTCGTCACGGCCGTCACCGGCCTCATCGACGCGCTGCGCGCCTCCTCCGCGTGACCGTCGCCGATGGGGGCGCCCGGGCCCGCCACCGGCGGCGCGGGCTCAGCCGATGCGGAGAGGGAGGGTGCGGGGGCCGCGTACCTGGCTGGCCGCCCAGGTGACGGCGCCGGGGTCGGCCAGCTCGAACTCAGGGATGCGCGCCAGCCACACCTCCAGCGCCACCCGCAGCTCCATCCTGGCCAGGTGTGAGCCCACGCACCGGTGGATGCCGAGGCCGAAGGCCGCGTGCCGGTTCACCTCGCGGTCGATGACCACCTCACCGGCCCGCTCGAACTGCGCCGGGTCCCGATTGGCCGCCGGGAACGACAGCAGGATCCAGTCGTCGGCCCTCATGTCCACGCCGTTCCACCGCATGTCGTCCTTGACCAGGCGCGCCATGGTCACCGGCGCGTACGCGCGCAGCAGCTCCTCCATCGCCGTGGGCAGCAGCCCAGGCTCGGCCACCAGCCGCTCCCGGTCGGCCGGGGTCCTGGCCAGGTGCCACAGCGAGGCCCCGATCGCGCTCCACGTCGTGTCGATGCCCGCGACGAGCAGCAGCGTCATCGTCCCCACCACGTGCGCGGGGTCGAGCTTGCGCCCGCCCAGCTCGGCCTCGATCAGGTACGTGGTCAGGTCGTCACGCGGATGCTCGATGTGGTCGTGGATCTGCGCGACCAGGTAGTCCGACAGCTTGGTGAACCGTTCGAGCCGCTCCTCCGGCGGCCGGTTGACGCTCTCCAGCGCGCTCTCCACGAACTCCCTGAAGCGCGGCCCGTCCTCCGGCGGGAAGCCGAGCATGTCGGCGATCACCCGCATGGGGATGTGCTGGGCGTAGTCGCGCGCGGCGTCCACCACCTCGCGCCCGCGCATCGCGTCGATCAGCGAGTGGCAGAACTCCCTGGTGGCCGCCTCGCGGCGGGCCACCGCCGACTTGGTGAAGGCCGGCAGCAGCAGCTTGCGGGCGTCGTGGTGGAACGGCGGGTCGGACGAGATCGGCGGCACCCCGCCCACGGGCGCCAGCTCCTTGGGCGGCCGGACGTTGCTCACGACGACCGCCCGCGAGGAGAAGCGGCCGGTGTCGTAGGCGATCGAGGCGACGTCCTCGTAGCGGGTCGGCAGCCACATGCCGCCGAACCGCTCGGTGTGGGCGATCGGGCAGCTCTGGCGCAGCTCGTCCTGGATGGGGTAGGGGTCGGCCGTCCATTCGGGGTCGACGTGGGAGAAGTCGGTGGCCCAGTCGGAGACCGGGGCGGTGACGATCTCGCTGACGGTGCCGATCTGGCGGGCCCTGCGCGTCTCTTCCAGTTCCGCGCCGAAGCGGTCGTCCGCGCTCATCGCGGGCCTCCGTCCAGGACGTCGATCGCGCGTTCCGGGCAGTTGGCCACCGCCAGGCGAGCGCCCGGCTCCTGCCCGGCCAGGACGGCGCCGCCGGCGAGCACCGTCCCGTAACCCTCGTCGTCCTCGCCGAACAGGCCGGGGGCCAGGTCGTAGCAGCGACCATGCCCGTGGCAGCGCTCGGAGTCGATGTGTACCTTCATGGCCTCGTTCCCGTCTGTGCTGGGTCTCGGATCCGGTACCTCCTTGAGCGAATTAAAAAAGCGTTCATTTGACTCGTCAAGGCCCACCGACGAGATGATGCGTGTCTGAACTCATCGAACCTGACAGTTTGGCGCGGTTCTTGACAGCTGACTTGATAGTGAGAGATCGAGGATGACAGTTGGCCTGCGCCCTCGACGCCTGGCGTTGGTGGTTGAACCGCAGCCGGACGAGTCCTTCGTCTCGTGGATTGATCGGATGGCTCCGTCTCGACGGAACACCTCGGCCCAACAGGGTGCGACTATTTGCCGCCGTCCGTGGTTTTCGACGATCGGCCACTCGAGGCCGACACTCGAAGTCCGTCGCAGACGACGGTAAGGACCCTGCCGGCCAGCCCGGTATCGCCATCTTCATGGTTGGTGGCTACGAACGTCCCTCGCAGCAGCGCCATGAGGTCCACGATGCCGATATCCCCGCGGACCTCACCGGCCCGCTGAGCCCGGGCCAACAGCTCGGCGATCGCGTCCCATAGATCGCGGTTGACCTCGGCCAGGTTCGCCGTGACCGAGATGCCGCTCCCGCCCAGAGCGTCGATGAGGTCCTTCTTCGCGGCGCTCTCGCGGGTCATGTGGGCGACGAACTCGAAGAAGGCCTCACCTGGGCGCTCGGCGACGGTCAGGGCACGGGCGCGGTCGACCAATCGCCGCACGCGGTGGAGGATGACCGCCTCGAACAACGCCTCTTTCGTCGGGAAGTGGCGATACACCGTCCCGGCACCGACCCCGGCCCGCCGTGCGATCTCATCCAGAGGAACCAGCAAACCGTCGGACGCGAACGCGGCCTGCGCCGCCTCCAGCACCCGCGCTCTGTTCCGCCGTGCATCGGCTCGCATCGACGGTGGAGGCTGTTCGGCCTTCACGCTCTTTCCTCCTTTGGCGGGGTAGGGACGGCGATCACGAAACGGGTGATCGTCTATCAACCCTAATTCACCAGTTGACCGGTGAACTCGGCGTCGGCCGTCACCTCCCCGCGGGCCGGCCGCTGGTGGGTGACATCTCCTTGGCATCCAGCGTCCCGGCTTGCCGCCCGGGCAGAAACAACCTTCCCGGGTCGACAATCGTCAGCGTCGGCCCATCACCGCACCCGCTCACTCGCTCTCCTGCGAAAGCAGCTCGATGAGCTGGGGCAGCATTCCGAGAGCTCTCGCGCCGGTGATCGGGTTCGTGTAGTCCCGGGAGTGCACGATCTTGCCGTCACGAATCGTCATGACGCAGATGTAGGACAGCACGAACTGCTTGCCGGTGGCGACGACCTTGCCATGCACGTCGTACTCGACGATGACGACTTCCGGGTCGGCGGTCTGGTGGATCACGACGGAATCGATCTTCTGATACTCCCGCGCTCCGGCGCCCGCCTGGAACCGAGTGCGCAGCTCTTCGCCGCTGGTCTCCGAGCGCTGCGGGATTCCCGGTGGGGCGAAGGGCATCTCGATCACGACCGATGCCCCGTACAGGTCGGCCAGATTGCCCCCAGCGGGGTCTAGGGCAGCGGAGAGAAAGCGCTCGACGACCTCGTGTGCTGTTGGGGTGGCTTTGGTCTGCTCCGTCACGACTGACTCCAGTTCGAACCATCGGGCACGCATTACCGGAACGATCGCCCCGGTTTGGTCGGCGACAATACGGGGCGCTCGTTCCGGTTGTCAACGGAGGGCAGTCACGCCCGCACGGCCTCAACCCGAAGAACCGGCCTGCATGACCGAAGATGCGAAGCCAGTACGGCGGCGTCCGAACGCGGTTCGGACCCTACTGTCACTTTGAATGTCATTCGATCGACTGATTAGATGCTGGTCTAAATGAAAGTGGCCAGGTCGGCCGCAGGTTCCGCTGCCATGTTCAGTGACGCCAGACAGTGCGCTGGAGAAGGGCTTAACGTACGTTCCCGGTCATGGACACGCTGAGGGCCGGGCTCCGACCGCGGTCTACTCGGCCGGCCGGTGGTCCACCAGGTTGGCCCGCTCGGCCGCGCGCCAGTTGCGGGCGCATTGGACCAGGAGTTCGGAGATCATCCCGCCGGCGTCGGTGCCGTCCGTCAGCGAGGTGCGGCAGTGCTCGCGCACGGTGTCGTACATACGCTCCGCATCGCCGGCGGCGAACCAGCCGAACGCCCCCGGCAGGGCGGTCGACGTCAGACGGGACAGGGCGGTCTCGAACCCCGGTATGACGTCCTCGCCGTACCGGACGCTCATCTTGTCGATGGTGTCAGGGGTGACGAATCTCGTGTCCTCTGCGTCCGACATGTCTCTCTTCCCGTCAGCTGGGGGTCACTTCTGCTCGGCAGGTGCGACCCAGTTGAAGTCCTCTGCCTGGTCAGGCAGTTTCTGTCCCGGTTCCGGCTGCTGGAAGGTGGGGTTGTGCCTGATGTCGACGCTCACGTCGGCGAAGTCCACCAGCCCGGCCCGGAAGTTCACGAACTCCTCGAACATCTTCGGCTGCAACCGCATGGTCGTGACGCTGTTCCACTGCGCTTTGACGTAGAGGCCGAGCTTGAGGATCATCATGGCCACTCTTCTGTCGGTGACCTTCGCCAGCCACCTCAGGTAGAAGCGGGCCTGGACGGTGGTCTGGGGCACCAGCATCATCGCCGTGAGATATCCGGTCTGGAGGAGGAGCCAGGCGATGAAGACGTTGAGTTTGTAGAAGAAGTTCTCGACGGCGTCGGCGACCTCATCGCAGATGGTCGCGATCTCAAGGAACAAGGCGCGCAGTTCCTCGGTCTTGACGCGCATGTCCTTCGTCACCCGGGCGAACTCTTCCTGGTCGACGGCGATCCAGCCGCGCTTCGCCTCCTCGGGCAGGTCCTCGAGCGTCGTGACGGAGCCGTCGAGATCCTTGGCCATCTGCCGCCACACTCCGGCGGCGCGGGTGAACGCGTCCTCGTCGAAATCACGGCTGGCCAGGAGGGAGACCACCACCAGCGCTACCCCCGAGACCAACTGCAGATGCATGAATCCCCTGAGGGTCAGTCCCAGCGTGTTCGGCATTACCGCTGACCCGCGTCGGCGTGCTCGGGCGCGACCCAGCCGAAGTCCTCTGCCTGGTCAGGCAACTTCTCTCCCGGGTCGGGCTCCTGGTAGGTGGGGTTGGTTTCGGTGTCGATCCGCACGTGGGCGAAGTCGATGACCGCGGAGGAGGCGAACCGATCGAACTTCTTCAGCTGCACGCTGGCGGCGTCGATCCTGGACATCTGCGACTTGACGTAGATGACCAAGCCCATGATCATCAGCCACGTCATCTTGTCGGCGGCCGCCGCCAGCCATCTCAAGTACCAGCGAGCCTGGATGGCGGCCGGGGGGTAACGCCTCAGCACCTGCAGGGCCACCACCTGGGTGAGGAGCGCCGCGCCGAGCATGTTCACCGAGTGGACCCAGTGCCGGGCGACCCGGGCGAGCTCGTCGAAGGCGTCCGCGATCTCGAGGAACAGCGCGCGCAGGCTGCCGGTCTTCTCATGCATCTCGACCGTCACCACGGCGAACTCACCCTGGTCCGCGGCGATCCAGCCACGCCTGGACTCCTCGGGCATGCCCGCCAGCGTCGTGACGGGGGCGTCGAGGTACCTGGCCATCTCCCTCCACCGCTCAGCGATCGTGGAAAGCCTGTCCTCGTCGATGAAGGACTTGGCCAGTGCGGAGGCCGCGGTCACCAACGCCCCCGAGGACCACTGCAAGATCGTGAACGTCTTGAGGGTCATGGCGAACGGGAAGGCCATCATCGGTACTCCACGATGTTGGCCTGTTCGGCCGCGCTCCAGTTGCGGGCGCAGGTGGTCAGCACGTTGGAGATGTCGTCAGCGGCCTGGAAGCCCTGGTCCAGCGTGGTGTCACAGCGATGCCGCGCGACCTCGTACGTGTTCTGCGCATCCTGGAAGAGCGGGCCGAAGGCATCCATGAGAGCGGTGTACGGCAGGCGGCGCCGGCTCTGCCAGAAGCCGTCGGCGACATCGTCGTAGTGCTCGCTCATCGTCTTGATGGTGTGAGAGGTGATGACTCTCGTGCCCTCTGCACCCGACATGTCACTCCTTCGGCAACCTTGCGTCGGATGATAGTATCCTCACCTCAAGTCCTTGATCATTGCGTTCGGTGTATGTTCACAAGGGCGAAACTGTACGCTGACCGCCGGTTCAACGAGCCTTGATCGAGTTCGCTGCCGTGCCTACGACAGGAGACCACGGCATGCCCGAGTTCGATCCGGCCGCTGTCACGCCTGAAGATCTGGAGAAGATGCTTCGGCGTGCGGAGGAGACCATGGCGAAGCTGGAAGCGGCGGCGGACGGCTTCCATGAAGTCACCGGGGAGGGCACGGCCGCCGACGGGAAGATCCAGGCCACCGTGGAGTCCGACGGCATGGTCAAGGAGATCCGCCTCGATCCGCGCACGCTGCGCACCATGGGAGTCGAGGAACTGGCCGAGGCCATCGTGGCGGCGCTGCGCGAGGCCCAGCTCTCGGCCCGCGGGCAGTTGGAAGCGCGGCTCGCGGCGGTGCAGGGGGAAGAGCTGGGCTCGTTCGACATGGGCGCGGCCGGCCGCGGACTCGAAGACATCCAGTCCTCCTTCCTGTCCTCCTTGCGTACCGACTCCCGCTGATCCCTCAAAGAGGAAAGCGGGTCGTCCTGCCGTCCGCCGTCGCCTGGGGCCCGTCGGCGCACCTTCCAGCCGCTGCGCAGCTCGCCCCAGTTCTGGCACCGCACAACCCTCCAGGGCGCACACGCCTTCGAGCCGTGTGCTACTCCGGGTCCTCCCACGACGCCTGCTGGTCCGGGTCCAGGTCGATGGGAGGCATGTCCAGGAGGTAGAGGTGCGCCATCTCCACCAGTTCGTCCGCGGTGACGTCCGGCAGGGCGTCGAAGTCCGCGTGGGACACATCGAGGGTGAAGCTTCCTCCCGAGCCGTCGTCCAGGACGGCGGTGACCAGGCACCGGTAAACCCCCGGCCCCTCCGTGCCGAAGACCACCGCGAACAGTGATCGGATCCGGCTCGCATGGGCGGCCATCCAGCCCGGCCGCCCGACGGCGGAGCGGCCCTGATCGCGGGCGGTCCGCGCGAGCCGCTCGTAGTCGGCCGGGGACGGCCTCTTGATGTCACCCCGGCCGCCGGGAGAGTAGAGGTCCAGACTCGGCCACTTGCGGGCCCGGAAGATACGCATCAGCGTCTCCTGAAGTTGTTGACGAACACCGGAGTGTCCAGGGTGATCTCCGACCCGGGGTCCTCCGCCCGGTGGATGAGCGACATCCGCCGGTGATTGCCCTGCAGGATCGTGCCCGGGTATCTCGGGTGCACCGCCATGTACTGGCCGTCGCGCGGCTGGAAGACCGACTGGAGCAGTTCGGCGTCCGAGCGCTTGGACGCGCCCGCCGCTCTGCCACCGTACTGGGGGTTGCCCGCCTTCAGGTCCAGGAGGTCACGTACCGTGGCGTTGGGCGCCGGGGCCGACCCGCCGAGGCTGCGGTTCACCAGGCGGTTGTCGCGTTTGGCCAGTTGCAGGGCGAAGGCCCAGCGTGGCCCCTTCTCCCGCCAGCTACGGACCTTGAGCGCCAGGTCCTTGAAGAAGACCGGGCAGGGCGCGAGGCCGAGCGGGTCGGCCCAGATCAGCGGGTTGGCGACGTACGCGTACGGGTCGAGTTGCGGGGCCAGGCCGAGGTGATCGGGACTCTGGTAACGGGCCGTGGCGGGGTCGTAGTAGCGCTGGTTGTTGTAGTGGAGGCCGGTCTCCGCGTCGGCGTACTGGCCGGCGAACCTGAGCGGGCAGTCCACCCCCTCGCGGGCCAGCGGGAGGCCGCCGCCCCACAGCGTGGGCACGTGCCGCCAGACCTGCTCGCCGGCGTCGTTCACCAGCTCGGTGGGGGCGCCGGTGAGGTCGCTGACGATGCCGTGGAACCGCAGGCCGGAGCCGTCACGCTCGGTCTGGGTGAGGGGCCGGACACCTTCGGGCTCATATTCCCAGGTGACCGTGCGTGCCACGGCACCCGGAGCGGTCACCGTGGTCTGCTCGGCGAGGACGGCGTCGTCCCAGGCGTACTCGGTCTGCTCGACGATGGTGCGGCCGTCCGGCGCCAGCCGTTGCTTGGCCACGCGACGCCCGAGCGCGTCGTACCGGTAGCGCCAGCGCCGGCCGCCGGGAGTCGTGACGCCCACCAACCGGTCGTCGGCGTCCCAGTCGTAGCGCCAGGGCGAGGAGCCGTCCGCGTTCCGCCGCAGGACGACGCGGCCCTGGGCGTCGTGGTCGTAGCGGACCTGCCCCGCCGCGCGGAGCCGTACGCCGGTGTAATCGCGCCCGCCGAGGGTGTCGTCGCCGGCCGCCCCCGCGGGCCGGTCGGCATGGACGACGCTGCCGGCGGCGTCGTAGCTGTAGCGTTCCCCCCGGCCCGCCGCCTGGACGGCGGTCACCCGTCCCACCGCGTCCAGCGCGAAATGCCTGGCGCCGATCGTCCGGTCCTCGATGCCGGTGAGATTCCCGTCCGGCCGGTAGGCGTAGGTGCGCTGCTGGAGGACGCCGGCGCCGCTCAGGGTCTGGCGGACGAGCCGGTCGCCGGGCCCCCAGTCCTGGACGAGCGTCGTCCCGCCACCGATCCGGCGGCCGGTCTCCCGCCCGGAGGCGTCGTACCCGAAGCGTACGGTGCGGCCCGCCGTGTGCAGGGCGACGTGCCGGCTCGCGAGGTCGAACTCCCACGACGCCTCCATGCCGGACGGCGTGCGGCGCAGCACGCGGCGGCCCGCCGCGTCGTAGGCCGAGTCGAGCCGGCGGCCGTTGCACGTCTCGGCCACCACCCGGCCGAGCACGTCGTGCTCGAACCTGACGTCGGCGTCGGCGTTCACCGCGCTCACCAGCCGGCCGGTCACGCTGTAGCCGAAGGTCGCGACCTCGTCGCCGGAGCGCTGCTCGATCACGTTGCCCAGGACGTCGCGGGCGTAGCGGACGCTCTGGCCCGCACCGTTGACCCGCTCGACCAGCAGTCCCGTGCCGTCATAGGCGTAACGGAGCACCCGGCCGTTGTAGTCGGTCTCCCGCACCAGGTTGCCGGCCGGGTCGTGGGCGTAGCGCCACACCAGCCCGCGCGGATCGGTGACCGCAGTGAGCCGCAACTCGGTGTCGTAGTCGAACGAGACGCGCGCGCCGTCCTGCTCGACCCTGGAAATGGGCAGGTCGAAGGGCCCGTACTCGGTACGGCTGAGCCGGCCCGCGGCGTCGACGTGCGTGACCAGGTTGCCCTCGCCGTCGTAGGACCACAGCTCCGTCTCCCCGCCGGGCTGGGTCGAGGAGGTGAGGAGTCCCTCGACCGTCCAGGTGAAGGCGGTCCGGCCGCCGAGCGGGTCGAACGTCTGGATCACCCGGCCGAGCGGGTCGCGGACGCACCGGCTCCGCCGGCCCAGCGGGTCGGTGACGCTGATCGGCAGGCCCGCGTCGTCGTTCGCGATGCGGGTCAGCGCCCCCAGCGGATCGGTGACCGACGACAACCCGCCCAGCTCGTCGTAGGCGTACCGGGTGGTCGCGCCGGCGGGGTCCGTCACCGTCGCGAGGTTGCCGCGCGGGTCGTACTCCTGCCGCCACACCGTGCCGTCGGCATCCGTGACCTGCACGGGAAGGCCGAGGTGGTTGTAACGGGCGGTGATGTGCCGGCCGTCGGGGCGGACGATCGCGGTGAGGTTCCCCGCCCCGTCGTAGGAGCACCTGGTGGTACGGCCCAGCGGATCGGTCCTGGACAGCAGCCGGTCCCGCTCGTCCCACTCGGACCCGGTGGCATGTCCCAGCGGGTCGATCTCGGTGACCACCTGGCCGGCGTCGTTGAGGTGGTAGGTCGTGCGGTTCCCGAGCGAGTCGGTCATGACCGTGACACGGTCCTCATAGGCCAGCGCCACGTCCAGGAACCCGCCGGTGCCGTGCCCGCGGACACCGCGTCCCCACTCGTCGTAGACGTAGCGGTACCAGTGCCCGTTACGGTCGGTCCAGCCGGTCAGCCGTCCCTCGGCGTCGTAGTCGAAACGCAGGGGGCGGCCGGCGGAGTCGTACACGTCGGTGAGGTGGCCCGCGTCGTCGTAGGCGTACCGGACGAGGGTCAGATCCTGGCCGCCGGACACCAGTCGCAGCGCCGTCACCCGGGCGTCGTCGTCGGTGTGCACGGCGATCCGGTAGCCGCCCGAGTGCCGGATGCCGGTGAGCCGGCCGGTGGGGTCGTGGTCGAAGTCGATCCGGTTGCCGTTGCGGTCGCGGACGGCCGTGATCCTGCCGTCCGGGGCGAACCGCAGCGTGTGCCCCGCCTGAGGGTCCGTGACCGTGTGCCCGCCCGCCCCGTCCGGCGCCAGCGGCCAGTACGGGCCGGCCTCCGGCAGCACCGGGCTCTCGCGCACCGGCGGATACGCGAGCACCATGCCGTCCGCCGCGGCGAAGTACACGCCGCCGTCGCCGAACTCCAGCCGCTGGTCCAGCGTCGAGGCCCACGACACCCCGAAAGACCGGCCCGCCCGGTAGGACGACACGTGGGTGCGTTCCAGCTCCAGCGGCAGTACGCCGGGCAACTCCACATCGACCTGCCGGAGCACCACCTCGCCGCTGGCCACGTCGATCGGGTCCTTCGTGCGTACCCGATCGGCGTAGCCTCGCGACCGCGGTAAGGCGCCGGCTCCGGCGCTCAACGACCGTCGCGGGTCGGCGCCGGCTCCGGCGCCGCGAGCCACGCCCCGGCCCGCGGCGCCCCGGATCCTGAACAACGAGCCCGCCGCCCGGAACAGGCCCTGCTCCGCCAGCCCACGGCCAATCTTGGAAACAGCCATCGTGTCCGTACTCGGCGGCTCAACCGGTCACGGCCGCCGCCGCGGCCTTGGACGTCAGGTCGAGATGGCGGCGCCCCGCCTCCCGTATCACGGGCACCATCGCGCCACCGGTGCCGGCCGCGGGGGCGAGGGCCGCCGCGGTGAGTCCGTACTGGTAGAGCGTGTAGGCCTTGTGCGCCAGCACGATCGCCGCGCAGACCAGGAGACCAAGGCCGACGACCCGGACGCCGGTGGTGGCGAGCTGGAGGTTCGCGCTCGCGTTCTCCGGTCCGCCGAAGTGCCCGTCGAAGGCGGTGAAGTCGTCGCCCTGGTTGGCGACGGCGATGGCCTGCGCGAACGCGTTCCCGTCGGAAAGCGGTTCACGCATCAGGTCGGCGTACTGGCCGGGGACCTTGCCCATGGCCGTGACCAGGTCCTCCTCGCCGTCAGGGAAGAGCACCCCCAGGAAGGCGGCCATGACGGAGAGCTGCCCGTCAGGAAGCTGTAGGCTCATGGTCCCCTTCGGAAGACACCCGGATCTGTGCTGTCGCAGCGTCCTCCGACGACCTGTGAACGGCAGCCATCTCCCGTACGGCGCCGGGATAGGCGGCATAATCATCGAGATTGTCCCGCTGGCACGCAACAAACGCCTCGTGAACGGCGCTGAAACACATGTCGATCGCCTGGCCGACCTCGTTGTTGAGCCCCCAGGGACGGCCGTAGGAGGCCATCTCCTCCAGGTACGCCCGCACGGTCTCCTGGGAACGGCCGTGCGCCTCGCCGAGCCCCTCGGCCTGCCGTGCCAGCGACGCGTGATCGACCTCGAGCTCGGCAGCCATGCCGTACGTCCCATCTCGTTGCCCGACTCATTCCCGAGGCTTGATGCTACCCATGAGATCGCTCATGGCCTGCCCGAACGCCCGCATCTCCGCGACGCCCTGCTCCCGCAGCTCCGCGATCCTGGCGGCGATCCGCTCGGGGTCGGCTCCCGCGGCCCGCCGTCGTTCCCGGACCTCGGCCGCCAGGTCGTCCAGCGCCAGGTTGACGGCGGCCATGAGGGCGTCGCCGAGTTCGGCCGCGTTCCCCATCGCGCGGGGCCGGATGGTCACCGAGTCCAGCCGCGGCGCGGGCCGGCAGACCACCCGGACGAGTCCCCCGGCGGCCACGCCCTCACCCGAGGCCTCGGCGGCGGCCCGGTCGGCGGCGACGGCCACCTGTCCCATGACCTCCAGCATCCCGGCGAGCCGGTCGAAGGCCGGCCCGAGATCCAGCCGGGGGACGGCGGCGGAGACCTCCATCTCCTGGCGCAGCCGCCAGGCGCTGTCCTCGATCGCGACCGTGATGCCCGCCGCCCGCGCCGCGACATCGTCGCGAACCTCCCGGAACTGCCCGGCCAGTGCGAGGGGGTCGATGACGGGCGGTCGCCCGTCCTGGTCGTCCTGCCCGGCCCGGTCGTCGCGGTCGTCGTCGAGGGCTTCGTTCACGGCCACCAGCACGTGCCCGGCGAGTTCCTCCGGTGTCAGGGCCAGCGCGCGGGGATTCACCCGGCAGGACGCCACCCGGCCGTCAGCGACCACCACTCGGACGGCTCCGTCATTTCCCTGGTCGACGCGCGCCATCGCGGCCAGTCCTGATGTGGTGATCGAACACGACCGCCACTGTACAGCTCGGCTTGGTTCACTCGGGTATTTGTCCGGAGAAATCGGGCCCGGCGCCGGCATTTGTCCCTGGCAGACCACTCCGGGCGTTCGGGCATCCCTGCAGCGAGTGCGTTCATACAGTTGATCTTCGGCTGGTCACTGCCAACTTCAATGACGCAACCAGCGGTGTCTCGACCATCTTCGATGCGTCCGGACAGCGCTGTCCTGGTCGCCTGCGGATGTCAGTACGGCGCGGGAGATGTCAGGGACTCGGCAGCAGGCCGCTGCCGGCGGGAGGCGGGCCGGCGGGAGCGTGTCACTCAGACGATCGGGGCGGCGGCGGAACCGGCCGATCGCCGCGTGAGGTGTGCGAGCCGACGCCACTGGTCGAGCGGGAGCGTGGCTGGATCTGCGGGCAGCGCCTGGAGGCACACATGGTCGGCACCTGCGCTCAGGTGGGCGCCGACCCGCGCCGCGATCTCATCGTCGCCGATCGCGACCAGCGCGTCGACCAGGCGGTCGCTTCCGCCATCGGCGAAGTCGACCTCGTCGAACCCGAGCCGCCGCCAGCTCGCCCGGTACGGCGCGCCGGGAAGGTAGCCGGCGATGTGGGCGCGCGCCCTGGCCCGCGCCTCGTCGGCGCTCACTCCGGTCACCACGGCCTGTTCGACGATCAGCGCGCGCTCCCGCCCCAGCACCGCGCGGGCATCGGCTGTGTGCTCCGGCGTGACCAGGTAGGAGAACGCCCCGGCAGACCGGTCCCGCGCCAGTTCGAGGGCACGTGGGCCCAGCGCGGCGAGCACCCGGGGCGCCTGGGGCGCCGGACCGCCGCCGACCGCGGCCAGTTCGAGTATGGGATCGGGCTCGTCCAAGCGGTCAAGGTGTTCGCGCAGCGCCGTCAAAGGCCGCTCGTAGCGCAGGCCCAGCACGCCCTCGACCATCCGGGCGTGGGACGTGCCGAGCCCCAGCACGAAGCGGCCGGGATGGGCGTCGAGCAGCGCCCGCGCCTGCGACCTGATCACCCGGGGGTGGCGGCCCCAGATCACCGCGATGCCCGTCCCCACGACAAGCGAACCGGTGGCGCCCAGCAGCGTGGACGCCTCCATGAACGGGTCACGGACCAGCCCTTCGCTCAGCCACAGTGCGCCGTAGCCGAGCGTCTCGATCTCGGCGGCAGCCTCGGCGGCCGCCGCCGGTGACCGTAGGTCCATGCCGGGCACCCACAGTCCCACTGGGCCGATGAACGGCAGGGTCGACGTCATGAACAAGCTCCTCGCTAGAATCCGGAGTGGGGCTCCGTATAATACCGGAGTGCCACTCCGATACAACAAGGGAAGAGAACGACGTGATGACCGGACACCCCGGACGCAGCGACGCGCGCCGCAACCGCGCTCGTTTGATCGAGGCGGCAACCGCGCTCTTCGACGAGGTCGGCGTCGACACGGCCGCGATGAACGACATCGCCCGCCGCGCGGGAGTGGGACCGGGCACGCTGTGGCGCCACTTCCCCGACAAGGAGGCGCTGACGGCAGAGATCGTCGGACAAAGCCTGGACGGCCTCGCCGCGCTGGCCATCGAACTGCTCGACGAGCCGAAATCGCGGGACATCCTGCGCGAGTGGGTCTCCGCCCTCGTCCGGCACATCACCCGCTACCGTGGGATCGCCACCAGTTACGCGCGGGCAACGCGCACCGGGGACAGCCCTCTGGGCGTCCGCTGCCTGGCCGTCGAACAGGCCGCCACCGAGTTGGTACGACATGCACAAGCCCGCGGCCAGGCACGAACCGACCTGACCGGTTCCGAGCTCATCGAGTTGGCCACGGCCGTCGCCTGGGTCAACGAGACGACCGCCCCGCCGGACACCGCCGAACGCCTCCTCGACCTGGTCTTCGAGGGCCTGCGTCCACGCTGAGCCGCATCACCGACACCGGCCGTCGCCCCGCTCCGCGCCCTCGGCCGGTGAGGTGTGAGCGGGTGGGGCGGCGGGAGTTACGCGGTCGCCTGCGGTGCCCGCTCGTCGACGAGCCCGGCCGCCACGAGGTCGCTCCACAGCCGTTCCGGCGCCTGACTGGTGGACGCGGCCAGGTTGCGGCGTACCTCCTCGGCTGAGCGCATGCCGACCACGATGCCGGCGACCGCCGGGTGTCGCAGGGGGAAGGCCATGGCGGCCTCGGGCAGTGTCACGCCGTGGTCCTCGCAGACGTCGGCGATGCGGTGCGCCCGCTCCAGCACCTCCGCGGAGGCGGGCCGGTACTCGAATCGCGCGTCGGGCCCGGGGCGTGGTGTGGCAAGGACGCCGGAGTTGAAGATGGAAGCCGCGAGGATCGAGATCCCTCGTTCGGCGCAGGCCGGCAGCAGCTCGTCGAGGGCGGACTGGTGCAGCAATGTGTAGTAGCCGGACAGCATGACGACGTCGATGTCGGTTTCCCGGACGAGCCGGGTGAGCATGCCGGTGTCGTACATGCCCGCCCCGATGGCGCCGACCACGCCCTCCGCCCGCAGTTCGGCCAGCGCGGGGTAACCGTCGCGGAACGCGGCCTCGAAGTGTTCTTCGGCGTCATGCAGAAAGAGCACGTCGAAGCGGTCGACGCCCAGGCGGGTGAGGGAGTCCTCGACGCTGCGCCGGATGCCGTCGCGGGAGAAGTCCCAAACCCGCCGGTGGGTCGCGGGCACGTGGAAGAACTCGTCCATCCGGCCGGCTGGGTCCTGCGGAAGCAGCAGGCGGCCCACTTTGGTGGACAGGACGTACTGCTCGCGCGGCACCTGGCGCAGGAACTCGCCGATCCGGCGTTCAGAGTGTCCGATGCCGTAGTGCGGTGAGGTGTCGAAGTAGCGGATCCCGCCCTCCCACGCCGCAGCCAGCGCCTCGGCGGCCGCGTCGTCGGCCAGCGGCGCGAACAGGCCACCCAGTGGACCGCCACCGAAGCCCAGTTCCGTGACTTCCACCGCGCTGCGCCCGAGCCGCTTGGCCTTCATCCCGCCGTCCTTCCTGACAACTGTGCGCCTCCATACGTTCACGATCACAGCCTGGGCGCTGGGCGGCCAATCAATTAGCGCATTGCTTAACGAACTTCACTGAGGGCGCGCCTCCTGACAGTGATGGGGCGAAGCGGCTTCTGGATCCGCCCAACGGCACGTGATCTTCGGCCGGTACTGCCGAGGAGAAACGGTAAGTAAACGACCGCCGCTCTACTACTGGTCCGCATGACGTACCGAACTTCACTGACGGCGCTGGCACTGGCGCTGGCGGGGTTGGTGGCGCATCCCTCCGCGGCGGGCGGCACCGCGAGCCCCAGTTCCAGCTCCGGCGTGTCTTCCGTGCAGTGGAAATCCTGCCCGGCCTACTCCGATGAGGTGATCCGCGGCCTGGGCGTGGCGGCGGACAAGGTCGCGGCCTTCCACCGCTTGCTGAAGCGCCTGGAGTGCGGGACGGTCAGCGTCCCGCTCGACCACCGTGAACCCGCCGGGCGGAAGATCGACATCGCGTTGACCCGGCTGGCCGCCACGGACGAGGCCCACCGGCTCGGCGCCATCGCCGTCCTGCCGGGCGGGCCGGGCAACAGCGGATACCTGGACCCGGTCCTGCGGGCCGCGCTCAGGAACGAGGAGATGGCGGGGCTCAACGAGCGACACGACATCATCGGCTTCGACCCGCGCGGGGTCGGGTACAGCACCAAGGTCGCCTGCCCCACCTCGCCGAACGGCCCGCAGGAGCCCGGAACGCTGGCCGAGGAGGCGGCCAGGAAGATCTACGACGCCCAGGTCGCCGCCAACCAGAGGTGCGGACGCTCCGACCCCGCCTTCCTCGGGCAGCTCACCACCGAGAACGTGGCCAAGGACCTGGACCTGGTACGGACCGCGCTGGGTGAGAGCGAGCTCAACCTGCTCGGCTTCTCCTGGGGCACGTATCTGGGCATGGTGTACCGCAGCCTGTTCCCCGGGCACACCGGACGGGCCTTCCTGGACAGTGTGGCGCCGCCGTGGACCCGTATCGACGAGCACGCCGAGGACAGCGCGGAGGCGGCCGAGCGCAACTTCGGGCGCATGGCCGCCTGGCTGGCCCGCCGCGATGGGACCTACGGTCTCGGCGCCACCCCGCAGAAGGTGCGCGAGGAGGTGGCGACGCTGGTCAGTACGTACGACAAGCACCCCAGGACCTACACCGACCTGCAGCGTCCCATCGACGGCTCGGCCGTCGCCGACCTGGCCAGGCGTAACTCGACCGAGTGGGCGCGCGCGGGCAGGGCGCTGGCCGAGCTGCGGACGGCGACGGGCGCCACCGCCCCGCCCACCGTCAAGGAGATGCTCGGCGCGCCCACGATGGGGACGCCCGCGCCCGGCGCACCCGAAACGCTGAACATGACCATGAACTTGGCCGTCTCGTGCAACGAGGACGGCAGCCGGGCCGATTTCGACACCGCCTGGAGTGCCTACCAGCAGCTCCTGAAGCGCAATCCGGCGACCGGCCGGGCCTGGGGAGTGCCGGTCATGTGTCCCGGCTGGCCGCTGCCGGTGCAACAGGCCACGTTGAAGCGGAGCAGCGGGTCACTGGTGCTGGCGGGGCACCTGCACGAGTTCATGTCCGTCTACGACTGGACGCTGCAGACGCGGCGCGCCATCGGCGGCACCGTCTACACGGTCGCCGACGACGTGCACGTGTCGACCACCCGGGTGCCCGAGTGCGCCGCCGACGTGGCACGGTACTTCGAGACGGGCAAGATCGACAAGGGCTGCAAGGGCCTGGCGACCCCGAACTGACCACGACTTGCGGACCCGGCGATCAGCACAGGCCGGACGAGCGCGGCGATGCCGTATCCCGCAAGCATCCCTGTCTCACGTGACCTGGCGTTCGTCTCGAAGCGTTGGTGGGTCTCGTTGGTCCACTGCCAAGTGGTGTGACCTGACGGTTACGTTCTGCAGCGATGGTTGCGGTGTGGCTGAGACTCGTGCGCCAGGCGTGGCCGGCTGGTCGTTGTCCTGGCTTGGCGCCGATGGTGAGACGTCGACGCTGTCAGCATTGCAGCCCGGCGAATGATTTTGTGATAGTCGATCCATGAACTCGGCTGATGGCGGGAACCTGCAAGAACTACTCGACGAACAGGTCGTCTACTACCGGGCGATTGCCACGGAGTACGAGCGCCACGCTCTACCCTTTCCCGGAGCCTCTGAGCTGTCGGCGGCGCTCGATGCGTTCCGGCCGACCGGCAGCGTGCTCGAACTCGCCTGCGGCCCAGGCAACTGGACCACACAGCTACTCCAGCACGCCGCAGATGTCACCGCCGTGGACGCGTCCCCAGAAATGCTCGCCATCGCCTCGGCACGGGTGGGCGAGGAAGAGCGGGTGCGCTTCGTGTCGGCCGACCTGTTCCGCTGGCAGCCGGACCGTCGTTACGACGTCGTCTTCTTCGGGTTCTGGCTGTCACATGTTCCCCCCGAACGCTTCGCCTCCTTCTGGTCCCTGGTGGCCGACTGCCTGAAACCGGACGGGCGGGTATTCTTCGTCGACGACGGCTACCGGACTGCCGACGAACTCATCGAGGGCGAGCAGTCCGCGACCATACAACGCCAGCTCCTGGACGGGACCGCCTACCGGATCGTCAAAGTCCCACACCAACCGCCAGACCTCGAACGACAGCTCGAGCGGATCGGATGGCGCATCAAGATTCACTCAACCACTGGGCCGTTCTACTGGGGAGCGGGCAACCGGGCCTGACACCAAGAAAACTGCCCACCTTCAATGAGACAACCCTGGCCGTCATACCGGTTCCTCTCAAGAAAGATGTCAATTCGCTGACCAGGGGCGCCCCGCCTGTCGCAATTCATTGAGCCCGGACACCTCCGGTCTGTTTACGATCAACGGAGGACCGTTGTCCACGACGATCAGATGGAGGCCGCGTGTCAGTCAGCGGTTCACGTTCGAGAGCCTTGGCGTTCTTCGGTGTCCTCACGGTCGCGGTCGTCGTGACAGTGGCGATCGTGGCCTTCCGCGGCACCGATGACCAGCGGTTCATCCGGTCAGCCGCAGAGATGGAGGCGTTCGCCCGCACAATGAAGGACGGCGACCGGCTCGGCCCTCGCACCGTCGGCGGGATGGACTTCGAGGAAGTCCGCCGCGAACGCGGGGTGGTCGTTTTCCAACAGGGCGTGACGCTATTCAGCCCTTACGGCTACGCCTGGAGTCCGCAGGGCGATCCAGCCCGACTCCTCGAGGACATGGAGTGGTCGGAGGATCACGTCGATCACTATTTCGAGCACCTGGAGGGCGCCTTCTACTCCTGGCAGGGAAGGCGCTGACACACGACCGACCCCCAAGGCGAGGGGACTCGGGCGCCGCAGCGCGTCCCGCGGGACGGATGGCCCCGCGGGACGACGGTCGAGGCGTCAACAGGCCAACTGGAGCGCCATGTCGGCAATGCGGGTCTCGTCCCCCGTCTTGACGCCGCACTGCGCCGCCCCGCGGGAGTCGCCGTACTGCCAGGAGGTGGCGTGTCCCGAGCCGAGCCGCTTCCCGCCGCACTCCACCACGCAGTCGGCGTCCACCAGGCCATTCGCCATCTGGTAGATGACGTACCGCCCCGCGCCGCTGAAAGAGGTTTCCCCGAAACGGCCCTTGGACGGATACGTCTGGTCGATCGGTGTCAACGACTGGCCGACCCGCTTGCCCAACGACGCAATCGCCGTCTGCGGCTTGTCCAGCCGCACCCCGGTCACCTGCGCGACGCCCGTCCGCAACACCTGCATGGACGGGAGCCACTTCTCGTCCTTTGCCAGCGTCTTCCCCTCGGAGACCGCGGTGAGCACGTCACGGTTGTCGATGTTGAACCAGGTGAACGTGCACGCTTCCTGGGAAGCCGATACGTCGGTCGCGGCGGAGGCGGGCGAAAAGGCGAGAATGCCGACGCCGGTGATGGCCGCGGCGACGATCATACGCATGACATGTAGGACGCGAAGAACGTCGCGAAGGTTCCTGGTGGCGGCCGAGGGCGAAGAGCTTCCTCCGAGCGCCGCCTCATCCCCAGATGTCAGGAGCCACAGGGGCTCGTGCGGGGGTGCGGCGGCCGGGCCTGCCCGAGGTGTCGCGATGCGGTGCGATCCTCGAATGTCAGGAAAGACATCATGCGGTACTTTTCAGCCATGCATCGCGTCGTGGCGCTCATCCGCCCACCGCAGTCCACCTTCGAACTCGCGTGCGCGGCCGAGGTGTTCGGGATCGAACGGCCGGGGCTTCCGACGCGCTACACCTTCACCGTGTGCACCGAGCGCCCAGGCCCGGTGGCGACCTACGCCGGGTACGACATGCTCGTGACCGACGGGCTCGACGCGCTCGACCGGGCGGACACCGTGATCGTCGCCGGGTGGCTGCCCACCGAGGAGCCGCCCTCGTCCGCGGTCGTCCGGGCGCTGCGCCAGGCCCACTCCCGTGGAGCGCGGGTGGTCAGCATCTGCTCCGGCGCCTTCGCGCTGGCGCACGCCGGCCTGCTCGACGGACGACGGGCGACCACCCATTGGAGGCTGGCGGACAAGCTCGCCGTACGCTTCCCGCACATCCAGGTCGACCCGGACGTCCTGTACGTCGACCACGGCGACGTGGCCACCAGCGCCGGCGCGGGGGCCGGCATCGACCTGTGCATGCACCTGGTCCGCGGCGACCAGGGCGCCCACTACGCCGCCCACATCGCGCGGACCATGGTCATGCCGCCGCACCGCGAGGGCGGGCAGTTGCAGTACTCGGCGCCGCCGCACCCCGTACAGATCGACGGCACGCTCGCGCCGTTGCTGGAGTGGATCAGCGGGCGCATCGGCGCGACGGTGACCATCGAGAGCATGGCCGCGCACGCGGGCCTCTCGACGCGTACCCTGGCCCGGCGGTTCGCCGACCAGCTCGGCACCAGCCCCGGGCAGTGGCTGCTCGCGCAGCGGATCGCCACCGCCAGGGACCTGCTGGAATCCTCAGACCTCCCCGTGGACGCCGTCGCCCGCCGCGTCGGCCTCTCCTCGGCCACCAACCTCCGCAGGCGCTTCCTCAACACCCTGGGTACGACACCGGGCGCCTACCGCCGCGCCTTCCGCACCAAGCCCCGTTGACAGCCTGCCGGTTCGACGGCGGCGGTGAAGCCGTCGAACGTCCGCCGGGCGAGGCCGCTACAGGACCTGGCGGGCCTGCCCGGGATCGGCCGGGAAGAGGTGGCGGTCAGGCGCGGGCAGCCACTGACTCCGGGGGTCGAAGGGGCGGTAGTGGTCTTTCACGTGGGCGACGAGCAGCGGCAGCGAGGGGTGACGGTTCGCCTCGTGCCACATGAGGGACCAGGGGTACACCGGCGTGGGGTCGGTGACCAGGATCTCGACGACCTCCGGAGCGACCGAATACTGCCTCTTGTTGCCGAACGTGATGAGGTCCGGTGAGGCCGCGATTCTCTCCATGATGTGGTCACGGCCGAAGACCGGCCCGGAGCTGTCGATGTGGACGCCGAACTCGGCGCTGAGGAAGCGGTAGTAGTCCGCCCACTCGCTGTCGCGGGCGTTGCCCGGCATCCAGGCCGTCAGGCCCGACAGTTCCCGCATCGGCACGCGCCGGCGCCTGGCGAGCCGGTGCCGCCGGTCGACCAGGATGGAGATCGGCTCCAGGCAGGCGGGGACGCGCTCGATCCCTGGAGTGAGGGTGCCCGTGGTTCGGCCGAACGCCGCGTCGATCGACCCGTCCGCGAGCACCGACGTTCGCGGGACGGCGCCGCGGGAGACGACGATGTCGACGTCGACGTCGCCGGCCTCGTAGAAGGCCCGGACCAGGTCCATCGACGCCGCGCCGCGCCCGAGCACGTCGATGCGCAGGGGGCGGCCGCGTGCGCGGAGCATCGCGACGGCCTGGTCGGCCAGGCTGATCAGCGCGCGGGCGTGCGGGAGGAACGCCTCGCCGTCGCCGGTCGGCCTGGCCCCGGCGCGGGACCGGACCAGCAGGGAGACGCCCAGGTCGGACTCCAGCCTGGCGATTCGTTTGGACACGGCCTGCTGGGACATGCCCACGCGCGCGGCCGCCTCGGTGAAGTGCCCGTCGTCGACGACGGCGAGGAAGGTCCTGACGGCACCGAGGTCCAGCTCCATGAACAACTCCCGGTTGTCTTCCGTGACCTGCCGATTGTGGATCCTTCAAGGCAGACTCCGGCTCGACGAGCGACGCCGGCCGTCTCCAGGACAACTGCCAGGAGTATAACCGGCGAACGGGCGAGTCACCTTTTCAGCGGTACCCGTCGCGCGAGCACCTTGCGGCGGCTGATGCGCCAGCCCTGATCCACGCGTACGACGACGTCCTCGTAGGTCACGCTTGCGCACGTGCCGTCGGCGTTGACGCCGATCCCCTTCGAGAGCGCGTGCACCCGGCCGTCGGGCCGCTCGTTCCGCCGGGTGAGGCGCTGTTCGCCTGGCTGGACGGCTTCGTCGTCCACGTCGCCACCAAACGCACCCTGGCCACGGCGGGGACCGCGAGCGACGACCGGCGCCGTACCACGCTGTTCGACCAGTGGCACGCGTCCATGCGGTCGACCGCGCAGGAGCTGCTCACCCGGGCCCAGGAGTCCGGTGCGGCCGACCGCACCCTCACCGTGGACGACCTGCTCGCGCTCACGAGCGCGAGCGCCGTCGCCGGCGGCGGCCCCGAGCACGCGCGTCGGCTCCTGCGCATCCTGCGGCACGGCTTCGCGGGCCCCCAGGCTCTCCCCGGCATCAGGAACGAGCAAGCCCCGAGCTGACGCGGAGATCTTGACGGTCCGGAGCCAAAAGGCGCAGCCGAGTACGCTGGCAGTCGCGTCCAGGCGCACCCGCACCGCAGAGCAGGAGTCGTCCCATCACCGAGCCGCCGAGCTTCGCGGAGCTGCTTCGCCGTCACCGGCACGCGGCCCGCCTGACACTGGAGGAACTCGCCGAGTCCTCGGGCATCAGCGCCCGCACCCTGTCGGACCTGGAACGCGGGCGCAGCAAGGGCCCCCAGCACCGCACCGTCTCCAGACTCGCGGACGCGCTCGCCCTCGGCGAGGCCGCCCGCAAGGAGTTCGTCGACCTGGCACGAGACGGCCGTCTGCGCGACCACTGGGCGCGTCCGGACGGGTCGTGCGAGCTGCCCCGGTCCGTCGCCGACTTCACCGGCCGCGCCGCGGAGCTGGCCTGGATGGACGAGCTGGTTCGCGGGGCCGGCGCGCCGGGGGCGGCGGGGGTCGGGCTCATCACCGGTCCCGCCGGTCTGGGCAAGACCACGCTCGCCGTCCGCGCCGCGCACGCCCTGCGACCGGACTTCCCGAACGGGGTGCTCTTCCTCGACCTGTTCGGCATGTCCCCGCACCCGCTGCCCGCCGAGGAGGCGCTGGCCCTGCTGCTTCGCGCGCTCGGCACCGCGGACCAGCAGGTCCTCGCCGACGCCTCCGGGCGGGCGTCCCAGTATCGCTCGCTGCTGCGCGACAGGCGCGTCCTGGTCGTGCTCGACAACGCCGGCTCCGAGGAGCAGGTGCGCCCGCTGCTGCCGGGCGGCGGCGCGAGCCGGGCCCTGGTCACCAGCCGGCGGCTGCTGGCCGGGCTGGAGGGCGTACGCAGGCTGAGCCTGGGCCCGTTGCCGGTGGGCGAGGCCACCGACCTGCTGACCGGGATCCTGGGCGAACGTTCCGCGGCCGGCGGGCCAGCGGTGCTCACGCAGCTCGCGCAGCTCTGCGGCGGCCTGCCCCTCGCAGTCCGGATCATCGGAAACCGGCTGGTCAGCCGCCCCGAATGGGACCCGGCCGAGCTCGTCGCCCGCATGACGGACGAGGAACGCCGCCTCACCCAGCTCAAGGCCGGTGACCTCGAGGTCGCCACCGCGTTCAAGATGTCCTACGAACAGCTCGCGGCGGCCACCCGGCGGGTCTTCCGCCGCCTCGCCCTGGTGCCCGGCCGCGACTTCGACGCAGCCCTCGCCGCGGTCGCCGGCGGGATCGCGATCAAGGACACCTGGAGCGCCCTCGACGAACTCGTCGACCTCGGCCTGCTGCAGGACAGCACGTCGGGCCGCTTCCGCTTCCACGACCTGGTCCGACTGTTCGCCCGCGAACGGCTGCACGCCGAGGAGAACGCGGCCGAGCGCGAGGCGATCACCGAGACCACGACGTCGTGGCTGCTGCGGACGGCCACCACCGCCGGACGATGGTTCGAACCCGCCTACGGCCGCCCCGACCGGCCCGGCGCCGAGATGTCCTCTCCGGAGACCGCCGAACGCTGGCTGCGCGTCAACGTGGACAACTGGCTGGGCGCGATGCGGCAGGCGGCCGGCGCCGGGCGGCACGAGGCCGTCCTCGACTGCGCCGAGTCGATGCACTGGTTCTCCGACCGCTGGATGCACTCGCCGCACTGGCAGGAGGTCTTCACGCTCGGCGCGGAAGCCGCCGCCGCCCTGGACGACCCGGCGCGGCAGGCCACCCAGCTCAACTACCTGGCGTGGGTTCATCTGGTGCCGCCCCCCGCGCCGGAGACCACGCTGAGCTACGCGGCCCAGGCGCTCGAACTCGCCACCCGCGCCGGCGCCACGGCGCAGATCGCCTGGTCGCACAACTATGCGGCGGCCGCCCTCCGGAGGCTCGGGCGGCTGGACGAAGCCGCGGAGTCGTTCGCCCGGGCGGCGCGGATGTTCCAGGCCGCGGGCGACGTCGACGCCTATTGCCAGAGTCTCAGCGGCCTCGGCGACTGCCGGTACGACCAGGGGCGCCACGAGGAGGCGCTGGAGACGTTCCTCGAAGTACGCGCCTTGCTGGAGGACGATCGGTCGGGGATGACGCCCAGCATCGCGGCCCTGTCCCGGCCGCATCTGCTGATGCGGCTCGGCGTCTGCCTGCGCTTGCTCGGCCGCCGGGCCGAGGCGATCGCCGCGCTCACCGAGTCGGTCGCGCTCATGGAGCAGTTGCACCTGGCGAACTTCTCGCAGGCCGTCGCCCTGGAGCGGCTCGCGGCCCTGCTGGCGGAGGAGGGCCGCCCCGAGGAGAGCAGCGGTACGTACACGCGCGCGGCCACGCTGTACGAGGCGATCGGCGACGCCGAGGCGAGCAGCCGCTGCCGCGACCTGGCGGCCACCACCCCCTGACGCACACCGCGCCCGGTTGCCGAGTGGGCACACGCCCATTAGAGTGGGCGCATGCCCACTCAACCCTCGCCCTCCGGGAACGAACCCCACAAGGCCCGCCACATGGCCGAATCGTTCGGGATCGACGCCGAACGCTACGACCGGGCCCGCCCCGACTACCCCGAGGCCCTGATACGGCGGATCACGGCCACCAGCCCCGGCCCGGAGATCGTCGACGTCGGCTGCGGCACCGGCATCGAGGCCCGGCAGTTCATCGCGGCCGGTTGCGAGGTGCTGGGGGTCGAGCCGGACGCGCGGATGGCCGAGTTCGCCCGCCGTGGCGGGGTCGAGGTCGAGGTGGCCACGTTCGAGGACTGGGACGCCGCCGGACGTACGTTCGACGCGGTCGTCGCCGGGCAGTCGTGGCACTGGGTGGACCCGGTCGCGGGCCCGGCCAAGGCGGCGCGGGTGCTGCGTCCCGGCGGCCTGCTGGCGGTGTTCGCCCACGCGTACGACCCGCCCGCCCCGGTCATGGAGGCGTTCACCGCCGCGCTGTGGCGGGTGGCGCCCGACTCGCCGTACGGGTCCGGCCCGCCGCGACCGGCCCAGGAGATCTACGAGCAGATGTGCGCCACGTTCGCCGACGGCATCCGGCGGTCAGCCGCGTTCGGCGAGCCGGAGCAGTGGCGTTTCGCCTGGGAGCGGCGCTACACCCGCGCCGAGTGGCTCGACCTGCTGCCCACCACCGGCGGACTGACCCGCCTCCCGCCGGACCGGCTGGCCGAGGTACTGGAGGCCGTCGGCGCCGCCGTCGACGCGCTCGGAGGCGGCTTCACCATGCCGTACACGACAATGGCCGTCGCCGCGTCCCTGCCCACCTGACCCCTCACGGCGCCCCACGAGGTGACGCGAAAGAGTTATTGCGAAAGAGTTATTTCGCTTATAGATTGGGCCGGTGAAGATCAAGGATCCGAAGGCGATGCGCGCGCTCGCCCACCCCCTGCGCATCCAATTCCTCGAACTCCTGGCCATCGAAGGCACCGCGACGGCCACCCGGCTGGCGGAGCTGGTCGACGAGAACCCGTCCAACTGCTCATTCCACCTGCGAGTTCTCGCGAAGTTCGGCTACATCGAGCGCGCGCCGGGCCAGACCGGGCGCGACCGGCCCTGGCGGCTCGTCGACCTCGACCAGTCCTGGGACTCCGAGCAGCCGGACGAGGACGGGCAGTCGGCGGCGTCCGCGCTGGATCAGGCCTTCCTTGACTGGGAGCACTCACGGATGAAGGCCGCGGCCACGGCGACGGTGCCGGAGGCGTGGAAGGGCAGGCTGTCGCGCTCCGGCGCCACGCTCTGGCTGACGCCGGAGGAGGCCGAACGCCTCGGGGCGGAGATCGCCCAGCTCATCGCTCCCTACACCGAACGCTGGCGGGAGCCGGACGCGCGCCCGGCGGACGGGCGTCCGGTCCGGCTGTTCCACAACACCTATCTCCTGCCGGACCCGGACCGGCGATGAGACGGGCACTCGCCAGCCGGCCGTTCCGGCGGCTGCTCGGCGGCTGGACGATCGGCAACCTCGCCGACAGCGCGCTCTATCTTACGCTCGGAGTGTGGGCCAAGGACCTGTCGGGCAGCAGCGGCGCCGCCGGTCTGGTGTTCCTCGCGCTGGCCGCCCCGGTGGTGCTCTTCCCGCTCATCGGCCTGCTCGCCGACAGGGTCAGCCGCAAGCCCCTGCTCGTCTGGGCCAACCTCGCCGGTGCCGCGGTCGCCACGACGCTGCTGGCCGTGCAGACGGCCGGGCAGTTGTGGTTGCTGTACGCGGTGGCGTTCGCCTACGGGACTCTGGGCCTGGTCAACTCGGCCGCCCAGACCGGGCTGGTCCGGGACATGCTTCCGGCCCGGCACCTCGACACCGCCAACGGCCTGCTGGCCACCGTCGACCAGGGGTTACGCGTCCTCTCACCGGTCGTGGGGAGCGCGCTCTACGCCGGGTGGGGAGGCGCCGCGCTGGCCATCGGGGTGGCCGCCTGCCTGGTGCTCACCGCGCTCGTCCTGCTCACGATCCGGGTACGCGAATCCGCGCCGGAGCCCCGCCCGCCGGGGCACAGCCGATGGCGGGAGACCGCCGCCGGTCTGGCTCACCTGCGCAGCGTCCCGCTGCTGTGGCGCATGGTGATGGTGGGCGCGGCGGCCTTCGGCGTCGTCGGGCTCTACGACTCGGCGCTGTTCGAGCTCGTGGACAAGGGACTGGGGATGGACGCGGCATTCTTCGGGGTGCTGATGAGCGTCCAGGGAGCCGGTAGCGTCCTGGGCGGTCTGACGGCCGCCTTGGTGCTGCGCCGGCTGGGACCGGCGGTCACGTACGCAACCGCGCTCGCGCTGCTCGGCACCGCCGGCGTGGCGATGGCCGCCGACTTCGCGGGCGTCCCCCTGCTTCCCGTCGCGTTGACGGCGCTGTTCCTGGCCGGGGTCGCGCTCCCGTGGCTGACGGTCGCGATGGTGACCACGCGCCAGCGGCTCACCCCGTCCAGGCTGCAGGGGCGTACCGCTGCCGCGTCGAACGTCGCCACCGCTCTGCCGCAGATGGCCTCCATCGCCGCCGGCGCCGCGCTCGTCGCCGTGGTCGACTACCGGTGGCTGCTGCTCACGGCAGGAGCGATCCTGCTCGGCTGCGCGCTGACCCTGACGACGGCCTCCACGAGGAGGCTCGCCGCCGCTTCCGCGAAGTCCCTCGGACACGAGAACGCCGGAGAGCCGGACACCGTGCGATCTTGACCGATCGCGGCGGTCAGGAGACCGGGCGGTCAGGAAAACCTTGCTGGTTCGGTCACATCTGAAGGCTCCGTTTTGTCTCCCTGCCGGACCCTTCGATCCCCGGAGGGCGAATGCTGAGAGAGGACGGGACCGATGGCGCACGTTGTGATCATTGGCGGCGGGTTCGCGGGTGTGTGGAGCGCGGCGGGGGCGGCGCTGGCGCGTGAGGACGCGGAGCTGCGCATCACGCTCATCGCGCCGAACGAGCACCTGGTGCTGCGGCCCCGCCTGTACGAGCCGGAGCCGGACCTGGCCAAGGTGGAGCTGAGCAGGATCCTCGGGCCGATCGGCGTCGAGCACCTGCGGGCCACGGTCAGCACGATCGACACCGCCCGCCGCGTGGTGGTGGCGGACGGCGCGGAGGTCGGCTATGACCGGCTGGTGCTGGCGGCGGGCAGCGGGCTCGTCCCGCCCCAGGGGCTGCCGGGCGCAGAGCGGCTCTTCGACATCGACACCCTGGACGGCGCCCGGCGGCTCACCGAGCATCTGCGCGACCGGGAGGACTTTTCCGCCGTGGTCGTCGGCGCCGGGTTCGTCGGCCTGGAGGCCGCGACCGAACTGGCCGCCCGGGGCCGGGTGCTGCTGGTGGACCGTGCGGAGGTGGTCGGTGACCAGCTCGGCTCCGGCCCGCGCGCGGTGATCGAGGCGGCGCTGGACACGCTGGGCGTCGTACGCCGGTTGGGGACGACGGTGACGGAGATCGGCGACGGCTACGCCGTGCTCTCCGACGGCGCCAAGGTCGAGGCGGACGTGGTGGTCTGGTCCGTCGGGCTCAGGGCCAGCGATCTCACCAGGCAGATCTCCGATGATCTCGACGACCTCGGCCGGGTCCCGGTGGACCGGCACCTGCGCGCCCTGCCCGAGGTGTTCGCCGCCGGGGACACGGCCGCGGCCGCGTACGACGCCGGGCACACGGTCATGCAGGCCTGCCAGCACGCCACCCCGCTCGGCAAGGTCGCCGGGCACAACGCGGCGGCCGACCTGCTCGGCGGGCCGCTGCGCGACTTCACCCCCGGCCCGTACGTCACCTGCCTGGACCTGGGCGGCGCCGGTGCCGTCTTCACCCGGGGCTGGGACCGCAAGGTGATGGCCTCGGGCGTCGCGGGCAAGGAGGTCAAGATGTGGATCAACCGGCACATCCACCCGCCGGTCGACGACGCCGCGAGGCTCCTCGCCGCCGCCGACAACGTCTACCTCGAAATCCCCTTCTTCCCTCTCACCGAGGAGGCCGCCGCGCCCACCGCCTGAGACCCGGCTCAATCGTCGTGGTCCTCCCGTCGCTCGCGGCGCGGGGGCGTCGGCGGGAGGGCCGCGGCGATGCAGTCGAGTACGCGTTCCAGCCCGTACCGGAACTGGTCGTCGCGGCCCAGGCGCAGGTGGCGGGTGTCGGTCGCGATCTTGGTGAAGATCGGGTAGTCCCCGCTCGACAGCAGCCGCTCGACGTACGGGTAGCTGCGCGCCAGCCATTCCGGCTCGCTGAGCCCGCTGCGGCGAACCTCCTCGGCCCGGCTCACCTCCTCGCGCGCGGCGCTCTCGACGTAGCCGTTCAGTATGGCCATGAGGCCGAGGTTCTCGTCGATGGAGAGGCAGGGGTCGAGGACTCCCATCACGCGTTCGATCAGGCGCAGTTGGTTGGGGCCCGGGGCGAGGAGCGAGCGGTGCACGGTGGCGACCCAGGGGTGGCGCAGCCACATGGCCCGCACCTCGTGGGCGTAGCGCGTCAGGTCCGCGCGCCAGTCGCCGGAGGGCACGCCATCGAGGTCGATCTCCCCCTGCAGCCGGTCGGCCACGAGGACGATGAGGTCGTCGCGGCTCGGGACGTAGCGGTAGAGGGACATCGCGCCCGCGCCGATCTCGGCGGCGATGCGCCGCATGGTGACGGCCTCCGCCCCCTCGGCGTCGGCGATCCGGACCGCGGCCTCGGCGATCTGCGCGCGGCTGTAGGCCGGTTTCGGCCCGCGGGCCGGGCGCTCGGGCCGCATCCAGATGTTCGTGTACTCGGCATCGGCCACGGCTCCACCTCCCACTTGCGTACGTCGTACCCAGTAACTTAGCCTGACCGTCATCAAACCGCGTACAACGTACCAAGCGGAGGGGATCATGGCGGATCCGATCGTGGTCGCCGGAGGGCGGGGACGGTGAACGCCCTGCCGATCGGCGAGGACGACCGCGACGCGGCCGTACGGCGTCTGCAGGAGGCGTACGCCGACGGGCGCGTCTCGCACGAGGAGATGGACGAGGGCCTGCACCGGGCGCTCACCGCCACCACGCACGACGAGCTGGAGTCGGCCCTGGCCGCGCTCCCGGTGGAGAACGCCACCTCCACGATCGCCGCCGTCAGCGGACGGATCCGGCGGCGCGGCGCGTGGCGGGTGCCCAGGACGCTCAAGGTCGAGTCGGCGCTCGGCAGGGTGCGGCTGGACCTGTCCCGGGCGGTCATCGACCATCCGGTGATCGACATCGAGCTGTGGCTCGGCACCGGCGGCGCCGAGATCAAGGTGCCCCGTGACGCGATCGTCGACGTCGAGGGACTGCGCACCGAGTGGAAGGCTCCGCTGCACAAGGTCCGGCGGCGCTCCCGTCCCGGCGGGCCGAGGATCCGGATCTCCGGGGCCATGGGGCTGGGACGGTTGACGATCCGCCACGCCCGACGCTGAGTCGTCGGCCGGAGGGCGAGCCCGCTCGCCGCGCCGACCGGCTGATCGGTCACCGGGCGGCGCGGGATTCCCGCGTCAGTCGGTCTTGCGGGCGACGCGCATGCCGACCTGCACGTACGGCGTGCCGTCGGGCAGCGCGGCGAAGACCACCGGCCAGAACTCCTCCCCGGACGGCAGGCCCGTGGCGGCGAACACCGACCGGGTCTCCGACCGCGACACCGGCACCAGGCCGGCCTCCAGCGGCGGGGAGTAGCGCCTCATGCCGCCGACGAGCTCGTAGCGCATGCGCCCGGCGCCGTCCGCGTCCTGGCTGATGGTCGTGACGACGCCCTCCCGCCGGTACGTCCCCGCCAGCGGCGCCAGGTCCACCTCGGGCGGGTTCGGCGGCGGGGCGAAGGGCGGTGGCATGCGCACGCCGGCCAGTTCGTCCAGCAGTTCGGGGACGAGGTCGGCGTACAGGCGGCCGACCGCGCCGCCGTTGGCCAGCAGGGCCACGGCCACGCCAGCGTGCGGGATCACGCGCAGGTAGGAGTGCTGGGAGACGGCGTTGCCGTCGTGGCCGAAGCCGGGGACGCCGTCCCAGTCGTGCAGGGTCCAGCCCAGGCCCCAGCCGTCGGCCCAGACGCTCCACTTGTCCAGGCTGTCCGCGTGGCGCCGCCGCATGGCGGCGACGGCGTCGGCGGGCAGCACGCGGGTTCCGTCGAGGGCGAGCCCGCCGTCCAGGTGCATCCTGGCGAAGCGGACGACGTCCCCGGCCGAGACGATGACCCTGCCGTACGGGGCGGCCGAGCGCGGCATCATGTCCCAGACCGGGGCCGGGTCGGGGATCCGGCCCGGTTCGCCCAGGTGGCCCATGGCCGTGCGGAACCGCAGCGCCTCCTCCGGCAGCGTCATCGAGTGCCGCAGCCCGAGCGGATCGAACAGCCGCTCCTTCATCGCCTGGTCCCACGTCCGGCCGGTCAGCACCTCCACGACGCGGCCCAGCACCACGTATCCGGAGCTGCCGTAGGACAGGGCCGTCCCCGGCGGGCAGTCCAGCGGTACGTCCCGGAGGGCGGCGACGTATTCGGCCAGGCAGTCGTCGCCCCGCCCGGAGTCGTACATGAAGTCGTTGGTCAGGCCGCCGGTGTGCGACAGGAGCTGCCGGATCGTGATCGTCGCGGTGGCCTCCGGGTCCGGGGTGCCGAACTCGGGCAGCACGCTCACCACGGGCGCGTCCAGGTCGAGGTCACCCGAGCCGACCAGGTGCAGCACGAGCGTGGCGGTGTAGACCTTGGCCAGCGAGCCGGACAGGAACACCGAGTCGGTCGTGGCCGCCACTCCCGTGCCGCGATGCAGCAGGCCGCCGGCCAGTTCGTGGACGACGCCGCCGGTCAGCACCGCCAGGGCGGCTCCCGGCACGTGGTGGGCGGCGAGCAGCTCGTCGAGCCTGGCCTGCCACCGGGCGGTGTCGAAATGGGATGACGTCATGGAAAACCTCCGTACGGTGTGCGGTGTCCGAACACTGTACGGAGCATCGCACGGCATTCGCAAGCCGTACACTGTGCGAGAGCATGGCGCAGAGATCAGGAGGCCGCATGCCCGGCGACCAGGAACCGTTCGTGTCGGTGTGGGCCCGCCCCCGGCCCCGGCGCAAGGAGCAACCGGCGCTGAGCCGCGAGCAGATCGTCGCCGCCGCGCTGGAACTGCTGGACACCGAGGGCATCGACGCGCTGAGCATGCGCAGGCTCGGCACCCGGCTCAACGCCGGGGCCACCTCGATGTACACGCACGTGGCCAGCAAGGAGGAACTGCTCGAACTGGTCGTGGACGAGGTCTACGGCGAGATCGAGCCGCCCGCCACGGGCGCGGGCTGGCGGCCGGCCGTCACCCGGAGCGCCCACAGCATGCGCGCGGCGCTGCTGCGCCACCCCTGGATCGGGTCCGTGCTGGGCGAGGCGGGGGTGGCCTACCTGGGGCCGAACGTGTTGCGGCTGTCGGAGGCCACACTCGCCGCGTTCGAGGCGGGCGGATTCTCCCTGGAGGCGGCCGACCAGGGGCTGAACACCGTCACGGCGTACGTCGTCGGCAGGTCGACCAGCGAGGCCGCGTGGCTGACGAAGCTGGCCCGCAGCGGCCACGACGAGCAGGAGTGGACCGACCGCCTGTGGCCCGCCGCCGAGCGGGCCGTGCGTGACTATCCGCGCCTGCGCACGCTCTACGCGGCACAGCGCGGCGGGCACCGGCGCGACGCCCGCGACCGGGAGTTCGACGAGGGCCTCGCCTGCGTCCTCGACGGCCTCGCGACCCGCCTCCAGCCCACGCCGGACGGCGAACGCTAGCGGGCGGGGCCGTTGCGCCTCCTTGGCGTCGTGGCCCGC
>NZ_BAAAZP010000014.1:45469-46612 GCF_039536965.1 Nonomuraea antimicrobica
AACGGCTCAGACGCAGGGTGAGGATCTGGAACGGGCGCAGCGACAGCCGCAGACCACGGCCATCGGCGGGTTCGAGCGGGGTCTCCGGCTGTTCGAGCAGGTCGGTCACGTGGGCGGAGGTCAGGCCGAAGGCGCTGGTCAGCGTCGTACGCGCGGCGCCGCCCCGAGACTCGTAGAGCCGCACCACGACGTCGCCCGACCGATCGTCGGCGAGCTTGACCGTCTCCACGACCACGGCCGGGTTGTCCACGGTGACCAGGGGTTCGGCCCGCGCCCGGCCGGTTCGCGCGCGCAGCGGCAGGTTGAGCGCGTACCCGCCGGAGACGGCCGCGCCGACGTCGGCCCCGGCCTCCAGCGCGTACGTGAACGCGTGCCGTCCCCGGTCGGCCTGCGGGTCGGGGCTGTGCGGGGCCCGGAGCAGGCTCAGGCGCAGCGTGGTGGTCGTGCCGCCGTCGTCGCGGGTGTGGCGGCTCACGTCGTGGCCGTAGGTGGAGTCGTTCAGCAGGGCCGCGCCGAACCCGTGCTCGCCGACGTGCACCCAGCGGTGGTTCCACAGCTCGAAGCGGGCCGCCTCCCAGCTCGTGTTCTCGTGCGTCGGCCGCCGTACGTGCCCGAACTGGATCTCCGCGCTCTCGTGCTCGGCGTGCACGTCGAGCGGCCAGGCCGCCTTGAGCACCGCGTCGCGTTCGTGCCAGTCGATGTCGGTGCGCACGACCAGGCGGCGGCTGCCAGCGGCGAGTTCGAGGTCCTGCACGACGCGCGAGTCGCCGAACGTCCGCGTGACGCGTACCACGCAGAGCAGCGGCCCGCGTTCGACGGCCGCGACCGAGTCGGCCTCCGTCAGGTCGCGCACGGTGTTGCGGTAGTGGCGGTCGAGGTTCCAGGCGCTCCACAGATTGGGGTCGTCGCGGTGCAGTTGCAGCAGGTTGCCCGGCCGGTCGGGAGCCAGGACCTCGCGCTCGGCCGTACGGTCGAACACCGAGCGCACCAGGCCCGCGCCGTCGACGCGGACCCGCAGCAGGCCGTTGTCCAGGACGAAGCCGTCGTCGCCAGCCTCGATCGCGACGGGCGCGGGCGGCTCGGGGTCGGCGACGCCCATGCCCAGCGCGGGGGCCACGACGGCCACCGCGTGGCGGCCGTCGG
>NZ_BAAAZP010000015.1:0-23150 GCF_039536965.1 Nonomuraea antimicrobica
GCGGCGGCGGCCGGGCGGGTTCGTACCGGCGGCGGTGGTGCGCTCTCCGGTGTTCCTGGTGGCGGCGGGGACGGCGTTCCTGCTGGCGGTGGTCAACTTCGGCACGATGTATGCCCTGCCGCCGCTGCTGACCGAGCGGGCCGGCTGGAGCGCCCAGCAGGTCGGCCTGGCCATCACCTGGCCGCTGCTGTTCGGCGGGATCTCGTCGTACGTCGTGATCGCGGTCACGGCGAGGACGCCGTTCAGGTTCGTCGCCCTGCTCTTTCCCGCGTCGGCCGGGGCGGGGATCGTGCTGGCCGGGCTGTCGGCGGCGCCCTTCGCGCTGCTCGGCGCCCAGGCCCTCACCTCGATCGCGGCGGCCTCCGGCCAGGGGGCGCTGGCCACGCGTGCCGGGGCCGCCGTGCCGGAGCCGTCACGGCCGGCCGCGATGGGCCTGTTCAACCTGGCCTATCTGCTCGGCGCCGCCTTCGGCCCGGCGATCGCCACGTTGTTCCTGGCCTGATCCGCGACCACCGCGCTCCTGCCCGCCGTACCACCTGCCAGTAGCGCGGCGGTCTGAGCGTTGCCGTGGCCGGGTAACGATCTTGTCACCGAATGGGTACGTAGCGTGCTTTGCCGAATGCGTAAGGTGAGGTCCGGAAATCGCACCACCGGCGAAGGGAAGGCGTATGGCCACTGATCTGCAGGTGCTCAAGATAGACCGGTCGTTCGACCACATCGACGTCGACGGCAACGGCGTCATCACCCGTGACGACCTCCAGGGCCTGGGCGCCCGGCTGCTCGTGGGCTTCGGCGCCTCGCCCGCCGGGGCCCAGGGCCGCCGGGTGGCCGACTCCTTCGACGACCTGTGGGAGACTCTCGCCGCCGCCGTCGACCTCGACCGCGACGGCAGCATCACCCCCGACGAGTACCGCACTTCGGTGATCGCGTCGTTCATCGACGGCGACCGCTTCGAGCCGGTCTTCCGCCCGGCGATCGAGGCGGTGCTCGCGCTGGCCGACACCGACGGCGACGGCCTCATCCAGCCGCAGGAGCTCCAGTTGGTGCACGAGGCGTTCGGCCGTTCCGGGCAGGACACCGAGCACGCCTTCGCGGCGCTCGACCACGACGCCGACGGCGCGCTCAACCGCGACGAGCTGCTGTACGCCGTGCGCGACTACTACACCTCCGCCGACCCCGGCGCGGTCGGCAACCTCTTCTTCGGCAGGCTCTCCGCCGCATGACGACGACCCCCGTCGATGCCCGGCCTCATCTGGCATCCCTGCTTCAGCACGTCCCCGCCCTGGCCGGCCGGTGCCGTATGCACCCGCGCACCGAGGCGGCCGGTCGAGAGGTGCTGCGCTGGGCGGAGGAGGCCGGGCTGACCGACACGCCCGCGGAGGTCCGGCGGCTGCACGCCTTGGGCGGCCACCGCATGGCCGGGCGGGTGTTCACCGACTCCAGCGACGACAAGCTGGTGCTGTTCGCGCGCTGGCTCACCTGGGTCGTGCTGCTCGACGACCACTGGGACGAACGTTCCTGCCCCGCCCCCGGGCAGATCGACCACACCTACGACCGGCTGCTCCAGGTGGTCGACCACGATCGCGAGCCCGTGCGCGCCGACCCCATGGAGGCCGCCTTCACCCAGCTCTGGCTGGTCACGGCGGCGAGGATGGGCCCCGCCTGGCGCGAACGGTTCCGCGCCCACCTGGAGCTCAACCGGCTCAGCACCCACTGGGAGGCCCGCGCCAGGCGGACGGGGCGGTTCAGCCCGCTGGCCGAATATCCGCGCCACCGCCGGGTCGCCTCCGCCTCGTTCATCTTCGACGCCGGCGAGGCCGTCCTCGGCACCGAGCTGTCCCCGGCGCTGATGGCGCTGCCGGCCTGGAGCAGGCTCGCCGACGCCGCCAACGACGTCTCCACCTGGATGAACGACGTGCTCACCCTGGACAAGGACCAGCGCGAGGCGGATCTGTCCAACTACGTCCTGGCCGCCCGCTACCATCGCAGACTGTCCCTTCCGATGGCCGTCTCCTGGGTGATCGACCGCATCGCCGACCGCGAACGCGACCTGACCCAGGCCGCCCGCGCGCTGCCCGCCGCCTACCGCGACCTCGGCCTGTCCCACGGCGCCGCCCGCGCGGCCAGCAAGGTCGCCTGCGCCTACCTCGCGCTCCCGCACGCCAACCTGGAGTGGATCTGCGAAGCGCCCCGCTACCGGTTATCGCCCAGCGGCGCGTCAGGAGCCTGGCCACGAGACTGGCCACGGCCCTGACCACGGCCCTGACCACGGCGGCCCGTGCTCACGCCTCGCCGGAACCACCGTCGCGGTCGGGCCCGGCGGACCACAGCCGCCGCATGACGGCGGCGACCGCGTTCTGCCCCTCCTCCCATTCCGGCCGCTCCCAGGACGGAGCGACCCGCCCGACGGGCAGCAGGTAGAACGACGCCTCCTCCACACCGTCGACGTCCAGGATCGCGTGGACCTCGTCGTCGACGAATCCGCCGATCGGTACCGCGCCACAGCCGAGGGCGGACGCGACGAGGAGCACGTTCTGCGCCACGTGGCCGATCTCCAGCACCACGAAGCGGTAGGCGCGTTCGCCGTACTTCAGCGTGGTCCGCCCGAAGACCGCGGTGAGCACCAGCGTCGCGGCGGCCGTCTCCAGCGTCTCGGGGTAGGACGAAGCCGCCGCCAGCCGTCCGGCGGCCGTGGGGTCGAGGAGCAGCGCCTCCAGCACGTGATCGTTGGCCCGGTAGTGGTAGATGCCGGGGTCCAGGCCGTCCACCGCGCGGACGACCACGTAGATCTCGGTGGGGTGCAGGCCGCCCGCCGAGGGTGCGGCGCGGAACGTCGTACGGCCGGCGGCGCCCGGCTCGGCGGGCAGCCCGGCCGACAGCATGAGCAGGGACGCGACCTCCGGCAGGGTGAGGGATTCCGCCGAGAAGCGGCGGGCCGACCGGCGTTCGGCGATCGCCTGGTGCAGGCGCATGTCGGGCGGGTCGGGCCGGGGCAGCGAGATCACCTGCGCGCCGCCGTACCGTTTGCCGGGACGCCTGGTCAGCCGCTGGAAGGTCGGGCTGTTCCCGACCGCCGCCACGCGCCAGCCGAAGCCGCGGTCGTACCTGCGTTGTTTGCTGTTCTCGTGATAGAGCTCCGCCAGGCTCGAACTGCTCTGCAGCGGGTCCATGATCACCTCACGGGTACGGGTGCGGTTCGCGATTGAGGTCCTCGGGCCCACGGGGGCGGGCGCAGGGCGCGTCGGGGTGTTCGGCGTAGACCCGGTGACCGCCGAGCATGGGCCGGCTCTCGTCCGCGTACAGCGGTTGCAGGCCGGGGACCATGACCTTCACCACGTGGAACCCGCATTGGGCGACATCGGGCGTGGTGAGGTCCATGACCAGCACCTCCAGACCGGCGGCGGCCAGCCGGTCGACCACGGCTCCGGCGGCCGTGCGGTGGTCCGCAGGCGGCGGGCCGCCGTCCGGGACCGGGACCACCGGCCGGTCGCGGAACGGTTCGAGCGCCCGGCCCGACCAGCCCGACGCGTAGTGGAAGACGTGGTCCTCGAACGTCCTGAGCCCGTCGGGCGCGGGCGTGGCGGGCTCGCGGCGGGTTCTGCACAGGTACTTCGCCCACTCCCTGGTCTGCGCCGCCTCGACGAGCGACTTCAGCACGGCCTTCGCGGGGTCGTGATGCGCCGCGCCGCCGGCGCACGCGATGGGCGGGTCCTGCCGGTGATCGAGGAGCAGGCACAGGAAGGCCGGGACGCCGAGGTCGGTCGTCATGTCCAGCACGTGGTACTCGAGCCCGGGCCGGCGGAGCCTGGCCGTGTAGACGTCGGCGACCGAGGGGCTCGACAGGAGGTCGACCCGGTCGAGCGGCAGCTCGCGCAGCCAACTGATCATGAAAGCGTCCCGCTCGATCGCCTCGTAGAGGCCGCTGACCACCGCCTCGGCCCGCGAGGCGCCGCAGGCGAGCCCGGTCGAGATCGCGGGCCCGATGACGTGTTCCCCCGCCCCCTGCGGGACATAGGGCAGATGGACCAGGCAGGCGGGAACCTGGGTCCACGCGGCCCTGGTCAGCGAGTACGCCGGCCGCCACGCCACGGGCGTGTCGTCGTCGAAGCGCGGAGCGTGCTGTGCCTGGCCGGGGTGGAAGAGAGCGAAGTCCGCGGGTCCCGGCGGCGGATGGTCGCGGGCCGAGAGCGAGCGCCAGGTCGCCACCGTGAGCTGCTCCGGCCGGGAGAACGCGGCGCAGTAGCGTTCCAGCCCTTCGCCGATCGCGGCGGCCCGCGCCGCGGCCTGGGTGAGACCGGCTCCCCCGTTGTTGTCGTAACACGCGCCCGCGCCCAGCGCGGTGGTGTCGGCCAGGCGTACCGAGCTGTTGAAGATCTCCGGCTCGCCGGGCCCGACCGGCAGGTCGAGGACGTGGGCGATGATGCCGGTGCGCGCGTCGACCGGGCCGGCGCCGCGCCTGCCGTGCGCCGTCACCTGACGCCTTCCGCGTGCTGCTCCATGTCCCACACCTGGAGGGCGGGGCGGTCGCGGGCCGAACGGCCGCAGGAGCGGCAGCGCGGCACCCGGAGCACCGGATGCAGCGTCGTCGTGCTCGACAGCACGTCCACGGCGAGGAGCCCGTCCACCGTCGTGGCCGGGGCGAACTCGGTGATGAGCTTGACCACTTCCAGGGCCACCAGCGAGAGGCCGGGGACGACGGCGAGGGACGGCGGGGTCGCGCCCTCGGCCCAGATGCGCTCGATCAGCGCCGCCTCCTCGTACCGGGTCAGGTGACTGCGGCGGCGGTCGTCGAAACACGTCCAGCACGAGCTCTGTTCCGGCAACACGGTCGGCCCGATGAGCACCTCCAGGCCGACCAGGCGACAACTCGTCCACGACGTCCCGGACGACAACGCCGCCGCGTTGACGGACTCGTAGTCGGCGGGGCGGAAGACGTCACCGGCGAGGACGGCCACGTCGCACCGTCCCAGCAGGTCCGTCCGGGATCCCGAGGTGACGGGGGCGGCCCGGCAGTGGGGGGTGACCTGCTCGACCAGCTCGCACACGACTTCGGCGCGGGGCCGTCCCTTGTGGCGCAGGTCGTACCAGGCGTCGGCCCGCGCCGCCTCGTCGCCCACCACGCCGTCGTCGGCGCACAACAGCGTGCCGACGCCGGAGATCGCGAGGTCCCTGGCTACCTGAGAGCCGAGCCGACCGCAGCCCAGGACGGCCACGACGGCCTCACGCAGGCGGGACTGGTAGTGGAATCCGGACGCGAGCAGGTCGGGCCGGGCCGACGACGCCGGGCCGGAAGCGGCGGAGAAGTGGCCGAAGAAGTCGGCCTGCTGCCGCCACCACCGCTGTTCCTCGGGGGTCAGCGCGGCGGGTTCGGGCGGGCCGCTCCTGAGCAGGCCGTTGGCGTGCAGGGCGGTCAGCAGGCTGTCGACCGTGGCGGGGTCGGTGTCAGGGGTGTCGAGCCGGGCGCGGATGTCCTCGATCGGCCGGGTGCCGTCCAGGAGTGTCAGGAGTCGCTGGAGCAGTTCGGGCGCCACGTGTTCGAACGCGAACGACCGGGTCAGCGAGTCGAGCCGGACGGTGCCCGACGGCGCGGTGGACATCCGGTACCAGCCGGGCACCCAGGGGCGATCCGGCAGCATGTCGTTCTCGGGCAAAGGTGTCCCCTCCGTCGGGTCGCGTCGGCGCTCGTGGCTTCGCGTACTCGAGTCGCGCGTCGGCGCTCGTGGCTTCGCGTACTCGGGTCGCGGCGGCGTTCGTGGCTTCGCGCGGTCAGATCGCGCTGGTGCTGGTGCTGGTGCACCCGTGGCAGGAGGTGCTGCAACTGCAGCTACCACCGCCGCTGTGCCCGGCGCTGGCCTGCAGCCGCGCGAAGCTCGCGATCTCCGCGGCCAGCCCGCCGTGACCGCGCAGCGCCGCCATCTCGTCCGAGTCGTAGATGCTCACGGACGACTCGTCGTGCAGGAACGCCGCGTGCGCGAAGTCCGAGATCGAGAGCACCTGCCGTACGGACACCTCCGCGAGCGGCGTGTCCGTGCCGACGTCGGGCGCGTGCCGGACCAGCGCCTCGGCTCCCTGTTCCATCAGCTCGGACGCCTCGTACTGGGACGACACCACGCCGTCTTCGACCACGAACATCGTGGAGAACGCCTGGATGGTCGTACGGTCCTCCATGACCACCCGTACGGCCAGGGCGAACCCGCCCTGCGAGATGCTGAGGCCGCCGTGCTGCGACAGATCGTCGGAGACGAACGGCAGGATCCCGACGGCGAAGCCCGCCTTGTCGTCCTCGCTGTAGATGTTCACCGCCCGCGACCGCGCCGGCATCGCCCGCATGCCAAGGTGTTCGAGTTCGCGCCGCAGGATCCTGGCGGCTTTGGAGTTGCGCAGGGCGTGTTCGATGAAGGGCATGCCGAATTCGATGTCGAGCTCGGTGATCGTGCCGGCCATCTCTCCTCCGCTCCCCGGCCGTCGGCCGTGTCGTGGATGTCGCCTGCCGGATCGTGCTGCTCCCCGCCCCCGCGCCCGTTCCCGCCGCCGGGGCTGCCACTCAGGTGATTCGTTTCCTGACCTCCCGTGGCCTTATCCCCGCCGTTGGCAACGAAATCGTCGGTAAACCACCGGCTCACGGATCGGGCGGTGGTGCACGCGCTGGGCCCACCACCACATACCTCACGTCGGCGGGCCGGGCAGCCGTAAACGCGATGGGTGACCGCCGCAGGTAAAACCATTCTGCTCACCTCGCCGCGCCGGTCGATTCAAACCCGAAGCCGTCACGTATTACCGGTGTGGCGACGCCACGGAAATGGGTCGTGCGGCGGTGTCGCGGAAATACGCTGGGCAAACATTCCCTGTCGGCGCCTTGGAAATTTCGAGGAGACACGGCGTGCTACCGTCGACAGGCATCGGCACCGAACAGCGGGGAGGTGCATTTCGAGTGGACGGTAGGAGTTCGCTGTCCGCGGTCTGCGCGATCGTTCTCGCCATCGGCCTCGCGGCACAGCCTGTACACGCCCAAGATAGTGTCTTCTATTACCGCACCGCCGACGCCACCGCCTGGACCGAAATCAATGGTCCGAACGAGCAGTGCTACGACCTCGACGTGAACGCAAACCTGATTCACAACAAGACGCCGTACAAGGCCACGCTCTACAAGACCTACGCCTGCAACGAGGATTATCTGCAAACCAGTCTCATCCCCGGCGAAAGGTGGGACGGCGGGCTCAAGTCCGCGAAGTCCGTCCGGTTCGAGTTCTCCTGATTCCGTGCGCGCTCGGCTGGACACTCCGGCCGAGCGCCGCCCTCTGGACGAGTAAGCCTGAGCTGTGAGCTAGAAGATGGTCCTCCTGGCCAGGACGTTGCCCTTCGCGTCGTACGCGACGAAAACGGCCGCGAACGGGTCGACTCCCTCGGCGACGGCGAACCACCTTCGCCCGCCGGGCACCGATGGCGGCCCGAGCGCCACGGTGGACGGTCGCCTACCGGGTTGGCCCTCGATCTCCAGACGCGCGACGTCGCTCCGGACGGCCCCGATCGGGACGTGCCGGTCGAGAGTGATGCCGATGCCGCTCACGATCTCGATCGCGCCCCGCAGATCGTCGGGGTGGACGTCGCCGCCGGTGTCGAGACTGAAATCGCCGCCCACGGAGCGTAAGCTCACCTGCACGCGGTCATCGCGCTCCTTGACGCCCACCGCCCATGCGCCCGTCGCGGTGCGGCCGGAGGCGGCCATCCGCAGACCCGCGTCGAGCAGCTTCCGCGCCGGATAGGCGGTCACCGTGGCGCGGATCCGGTCGAGGTCGCGTGCGTCCACCTCCCGCAGCCCTTTCACCAGGGCGTCGACGTCCTCCTCTGGAACCCCCTCGGCGCGCAGCACGGCCAGCGTGTCCTTCTCCCGCCAGACGCGGGCCGTGGGGGTCCGGTCGTACGACTCGGCGAACGGCGGCGGCCCGGCCGCGCCCGTCACACCCCGCATCGACCGTGGCCTGCCAGGAGACAGGGCGCCCATCAGCGCCTCCGTGAGCTGGGTGTGGCGGACCAGGGTCAGCTCCAGCCGGGCGCCCGACCGGCGGTCGCTCCACGTGAGCGTCGTTCCGGCCGCCGGGGACATCTCCCAGAGCTGGCCCAGGCTCATCCCGCCGGACGCGAGCGGGCGCAGGTCGCTCGGCACGCCCTCGGTGCCGATGGTCGGCCGCGAACCGTTCTGGACGAGCGCCTTCGCGGCCCGGATGAGCTCGTCGTCCGACAGGCCGCGCCCGAGCACCCCGTAGAAGACGGGCTCCATGGCACCGAACGGCCGGACCGGCCAGGTGATCCACCGATGCGGGGCCGTCCCGCCGATCTCGGCGTCCGCAGGTCCGCCGGGCAGCGGGCGGCCCCCGAGCGGCTGCATGCCGGCCCAGTCGGCACTGGCGTGATAGAGGGCCGTCAGCAGCCGTCCGTGCAGCACGTCGCCGGGACGGCCGTAGACGGCGACGTCGTCGCCTCCGCCGAACGAGAAGGTGGAGACGGACTCCAGGTGGAGGCCGGGCGGCGGCGCGGCAGGGGCCAGGACGGACAGCGGAGCCCGCACCTCGGTGTGCGGCACGGGGAGGTCGCCCGGCGCCGCCGGCCCGACAGCCAGCAGCAACACCGTGACCGCGACGACGGCGCGGACCACCTCAGTCCTTCCGCAGCTTGGGCAGGATCGTGGTCAGCGCGTCCAGTGCGCTCACGCGTACCGCGTAGCGCGTGATGCCCCAGCGCTTTTCGTGTTCCCGTACGGCGGCCAGGATCTCGTCCTCCGTGCCGACGAGCACGAACGGCGCGGTCAGCACCTCCGACTCGGTCATCCCGAGGCTCTGGGCGAGGTCCGCAACCGCGCCGACGGCGTCGTCGGTCACCTGGAAGAGCTGGACGAGAGCTTCGAGGGCCGGAGCCGCCGCACGCCCGGCCGCCCCCGCGGCAACGTGGTCGAGTTGCGCCTCCAGCTCGTGGGCCCGCCAGCGCACCTCGTGGTTGTGGCCGTCGCCGAGCGTGCGCCCGAAGCCGGTGAGGCCGACCGTGTCGGCATGCGCGCCGGCCCAGCGCAGCAGCCGGGCGTTGCTGCCGCCGATGGTCAAGGGGATCTTCGCCTGCACGGGTCTCGGCCGCTCCAGCCGGGCGGAGCGGGCCACCAGCTCCGGCGTGTCGACGTCGACCTCCTGGCCGTCCAGCAGCGCGCGAACCGCCTCGGCCACGGCCACACACCGCCGCACCCGGCCCCCGACGTCGGGGCGGCTGCGACCGACCGCCTCCCACTCGGCAGGCGTGTGGCCCGCGCCCAGCCCGAAACGGGCCCGGCCGCCGGACAGCACGTCGAGAGTGGCGAGGTCCGTGGCGAGCAGGATGGGCTCGCGGATCCCCGCGTTCGACACGTAGGAGCCCAGGCCGATCTCCGAGGTGACCGAGGCCGCCGCGGCCAGCGCGACGAACGGCGAGGCCGCGACGCCGGGGTGGTCGGGGGCGAGCAACGCGTCGACGCCGATGACCTCGCACCGCCGTGCCAGGTCGGTCCAGGAATCGACGGCGGCAGGGTCGGCTTGAACGGAGAATCTCGTCATTCACCCAGCTTGCCGTCACCCCAGAGGTGGTTCCGGGTGTTTCCGCTGTCGGCAGATCGCAGGCTCGATCACGGCGGGGCGCGGCCCACGGGTGCGCGGCCGGGGCTGCCGTCAGACGGCCCTATGTCTTGGGGAGCACGCCTTCGATGCCGTCGAGCACCAGGTTGAGGCCGCGTTCGAAGTTGTCGTCCGCACCGCGTACCCCCTCCTCGATCATCGGCGCGAGCCGCGGGAACTCCCCGCCCGCGACCAGCTCCCCGATGTACGGCTCCGCCAGGGCCGCCCGCTCCTCGTCGTTGATCCCCTCGGACCTGGGCGCCCCCCGTTCGAGCGCCTCCCTGATCACGAACCCGGTCATGTAGTCGTTGAACACCGCCAGGAACCGCCAGCACGTCAGCCGGTCGAGCCCGAGCCCGTCGAAGGCGGACAGCTTCTGCTCCACGTGCCGCAGCCCGTTCGGCCCCACCGCCACCCGCTGCGAGATCAGCTCCACCCGCCACGGGTGGCGCCGCACCAGCTCGCGCTCCCGCCGGGCCATCAGCAGCAACGCCTCCCGCCACGAGGACGGCAGCGGCTCCTCGACCAGCACCTCCGCGCTCACCTCGTCGAGCATCAGCGCGAGCAGGTCCTCCTTGCGCTCGATGTAGGAGTACAGCGTCATCGCCCGCGCGTCGAGCTCGGCGGCCACGCGCCGGATCGAGACCGCGGCCAGCCCTTCCGCGTCGGCGACCGCGACGGCCGCGGACACGATCGCCTCCCTGGTCAGCGCCGGGCGGCGGGGTGGCGAAGGACGCGACCAGATCGAGCTCACCCGCCCGATTCTAGACACCGTACGGAAGTGCTACGGTGTACGACATGCGATACAGCGTACGATCCCCGCTCTGGGCCACCGGCCTGGTCGTCCTCCTCGGCGTCGTCATGACGATGCTCGACACCACGATCGTCAACGTCGCGCTCGGCGTCCTGACCCGCGAGTTCCGCGCCACGTTCGCCACCATGCAGTGGGCGGTCACCGGTTACCTGCTGGCCCTGTCGATGACGGTGCCGGTCACGGGGTGGGCGGTGGGCAGGTTCGGCGGCAGGAGGGTGTGGCTGGTCTCGCTCGTGCTGTTCGTCGCGGGGTCCGCGCTGAGCGCCGCCGCCTGGTCGGTCGGGAGCCTGGTCGCCTTCCGCGCGGTGCAGGGGCTGGGCGGCGGGCTGCTGCTGCCGGTGGGCCAGATGATGCTGGCGCAGGCGGCGGGCAAGGAGCGCATGGGGCGCGCGATGGCCGCGATCTCGGTGCCCGCCATGCTGGCGCCGGTGCTCGGGCCGCCGCTGGGCGGGGTGATCGTGGAGGCGCTGGGCTGGCGGTGGCTGTTCCTGGTCAACGTGCCGGTGTGCGCGGTGGCGCTGGTGGCGGCGTACGTGCTGCTGCCGCGTACGCCGGGCGCGAGCCCGCGGCGGCTCGACGTACCGGGGCTGGCGGTGTTGTCGCCGGGGCTGGCGGCGGTGGTCTACGGCCTGGCCGAGATCGGCAACGGGGCCTCGCCCCTGCATCCCGCGCTGTGGGCCGGGGTGGCGCTGCTCGCCGCGTTCGCGGTGCGGGCCCTGGGGAGCACGGAGACGCTGCTGGACCTGCGGCTCTTCGGGAACAGGGCGTTCGCCACGGCGGTGACGGCGCTCGTGTGCTATTCGGCGGCGATGTTCGGCTTCACCGTGCTCGTCCCGCTCTACAGCCAGCTCACCCAGGGCGGGACCGCGCTGGAGGCCGGCCTGCTGATGGCCCCGATGGGCATCGGGGCGGCGATCACGACCCCGCTCGCGGGCAAGCTCGCCGACGCCAGGGGAGCGCGCGGTGTCGGCGCGGCAGGCGTGGTCGTGGCGGTCGCGGGCATCGCGGGATTCGCCGCCTTCGCGGGCCCCGTGCCGATGTTCGTCCTGGGCCTCGGGCACGGGCTGGTGTCGACCTCGCTGATGGCGGCCGCGTTCAAGACGCTGGAGCCGGTGACCATACCGGCCGCGACCACGTTGAGCACGATCGCGGTACGCCTCGCCTCCCCGCTCGGGGTCGCGGTGCTCGCGGTGCTGCTGCAGGTCTTCACCAGGACGGGCGTCGAGCACCCCTTCGGGTACGCGTTCGGCGTCACGATCGTGCTCGCGGCGGTCTCGCTGGTCCCGATCGCGCTCATGGGACCGAAGGCATGGAGAGGCGCCACGTCGGCACCTGCCTGACGGACCGCCGCGTGGCCCGGGAAAGGAGGATGGCCGTGGCCGCCGTGCCGCCTGGCGCCGCCGGCGGCGGGCAGGTGGCCGTGCGGCCGGAGCGTGGTCGTAGGCAAGCCGGTCTCATTCGGCTGATCGTGACGTCGGGTGGTTCGCCGGCGGCGCGGCGGTACGCCGGTCAGGCAGGGGTCAGTTCGGCCAGCGCCGAGCCCTTCAGGTCGAACCCGCCCACGTGCGCCAGGTAGTCCCCCTTGACCAACGGGTCCCCGACGTACACCCCGCCCGCCTGCCGCACCAGCAGCGCGCCCGCGGCCACGTCCCATGGGTTGGCGCGGGTGCCGTAGGCGGCGTCCGACCAGCCGGCGGCGACGTGCGCGAGCTTCAGCGCGGCGCTGCCGACCCTGCGTACGGCGGCGAACGAGTGCACCAGCCGCCCGTAGCGCCGCAGCGCGTCGTCACCGTCGGTGTCGAGGTCGAGCGGCGTCGGGTAGCCGGACAGCAGCATGGCCTCCCGGTCGCCGCGCGCTCCCGTGCTGCGCAGGGGCGTGCCGTTGTGCCAGGCGCCCTCGGTGGTGGCGGTGAACTCGTCCTCGCGTACGGGGTCGTACACGATGCCCGCCACGAGTTCCCCGCGCACGGCGGCGGCGACGGAGACACAGAAGAACGGCAGCCCGGCGGCGAAGTTGGCGGTACCGTCGATGGGGTCGACGTACCAGACGAGGTCGCCGGAGCCGGTCGTGCCGCCCTCCTCGCCCACGATCGCGCTGCCGGGGGTGCGGGCGTCGATGACGGACCGGATGGTGTCCTCGGCGGCCCGGTCGTGTTCGGTGACGGGGTCGTGGAAGTCGCGCTTGGTGGCCACGCCCGGCCGGGACCTGAAGGCGGCGCGCAGCCGGGGACCGACGGCCCTGGCCGCCTCGGTGGCCGTGTCGAGCAGATAAGTGACGTCCATGCCCTCTCCCCTACCTCACGTACGCCCGCGGCACGCGCCCCCAACCCCAGCATGACGCATTTGTCTGGACATTATGACCTCGGTTAAGCTGATCAGCATGACCGCCAACCTCGCCATCGACCTGGACCGATCCAGCCCCGTGCCGCTCTACTTCCAGGTGGCCGAGCAGATCGCCGAGGCGATCCGGCGAGGTGACCTGGCCCCGGGCTCGCGGCTGGACAACGAGATCCTGCTGGCCGACAAGCTGGGCCTGTCGCGGCCCACGATCCGGCAGGCCATCCAATACCTCGTGGACAAGGGCCTGCTGGTGCGCAAGCGCGGAGTGGGCACGCAGGTGGTGCACGGGCAGGTCAAGCGTTCGGTGGAGCTGACCAGCCTCTACGACGACCTGCGGCGGGCGGGGCAGGAGCCGGCCACGCAGGTGCTGGCGCTGGAGCCGCGCCCGGTGGAGGAGGACGTCGCCCGCATCCTGGGCGTGGAGCCGGGCGCGCAGATCCTCTACCTCGAACGGCTGCGCTTCGCGGCGGGCGAGCCGCTGGCCGTGCTGCACAACTGGCTGCCGCTGGGCCTGGCCCAGCTCACCGCCGCCGACCTCGAGGGCCGCGGCCTGTACGAGCTGCTGCGCGGCGCGGGCGTACGGATGCGGGTGGCCAACCAGCGCATCGGCGCGCGGGCCGCGACCCAGGCGGAGGCCCGGCTGCTGGAGGAGCGCCGCGGGGCGCCGCTGCTGACGATGATCCGCACGACGTACGACGACCAGGGCAGGGCCGTCGAGCACGGCTCGCACATCTACCGGGCCTCGCACTACTCCCTCGAGGTCACGCTCATCGAGCGCTGACCAGGCGAGGAGGGCCTGTTGAGGGGCCTCTCCGCCGGTCGGCGTCCGCCCGCCGTGAACGGCGCATGAATTCTGACGTACGGTCTCCTTTCGGACCACGCGGGCTCGTGATCACCATTCCATAATTTCCTCATGGGGGTCATTTCACGAAAAGGGGCTCGATGAAGCGGTGGGTCGGTGTCATTCTGGCGGTGGTTCTGGCCGGGGTGGCGGCGGTCGCCATCATCGTCGGGAACCAGGGTGACGACCCGCCCGAACTGGTCGCCGTGCGCGGCGTGATCGGCTCGGAGAAGAAGCCGTTCTTCGACGACCCGCGCGTGCGGGCGGCCTTCGCCAGGCACGGGCTGCGCGTCGAGGTGGACACCGCCGGTTCACGGCAGATCGTCTCCGGCGTGGACCTGGGCGGGTACGCCTTCGCCTTCCCCTCCAGCGTTCCGGCCGCCGAGAAGATCAAGCGTGACCGCGGGGCGACGACCACGTACTCGCCGTTCTACTCGCCGATGGCGGTGGCCACGTTCGAGCCGATCGCCGAGCTGATGACGAAGGCCGGCGTGATTCGCGACTCCGGCAGAGGTTATCAAATCCTCGACATTAAGAAATATCTGGACTTAGTAGCTAAAGGCACCCGATGGGATGAAATTCCGGATAATTCGGCTTATCCGGCGCGCAAGCGGGTGCTGCTCACCACCACCGACATCCGTACCTCCAACTCCGCCGCGATGTACCTGTCGGTGATCGGTTACGTGGCCAACGGCGAGGACGTCATCAGCTCCGACGCCCAGATCGACAAGATCGCCCCCGTCGTCGCCCCCGCCGTGCTCGACCAGGGCTTCTCCGAGTCGACCAGCGAGGCGTCGTTCGACGACTATCTCGCGCTGGGCGCGGGCAAGACCCCGATGCTGGTCGCCTACGAGGCACAGTACCTGGCCCACGTCTTCGCCGGCGACGGCGCCATCAAGCCGGACATGCGCCTGGTCTACCCGTCGCCGACCGTCCTCAGCAAGCACACGCTCGTCCCCCTGTCCGCCGACGGCGGCCGGGTCGGCGAGCTGCTCACCAAGGACCGCGAGCTGCAGTCCCTGGCCGCCCGGTACGGCTTCCGCACCACCGACCCGCAGGCGTTCGCCGGCCTGGTCGCCCAGACCAAGGCGCCGGCCGCCGCCGACCTGGTGGACGTGGTCGAGCCGCCCACCTACGAACGGCTCGACCGGCTCATCACCACCATCGACAGAACCAGGCCCTAGCAAGGAGATCCCGCAACGTGTCCGATCTGGTGCTCACGCCGCCCGCGCCGGTCACCCCGGTCCCGGCCGAGACGGCGGCCACGATGCTGCCGATGGCCGACGAACGCGCGGCCGAGCTGACCGCCAAGGCGCGCGAGTTCACCGGGGAGCTGGACGGCATCGACCCGCGCTCACCGGAGTTCTCCCGCAAGGTGCACGACATCTCCTCGATGGGCGACACCGAGATCAAAGCCGCCTCCCAGGTGGCCAACCGCATGCTCAAGCGGCCGGTCGCAGCCCTGGACGCGGCCCGCGGCGAGGGCGCCGACGCACAGTCCAGGGTCGCCGACGGCCTGGTGGCGCTGCGCCGCACGGTCGTGGACCTCGACCCGAAGCAGGCGGCCGGCGGGACGCGCAAGCTGCTGGGGCTCATCCCGTTCGGCGACCGGCTGCGCGACTACTTCGCCAAGTTCCACTCCGCGCAGAAGCACCTCGACGACATCATCCGCGCGCTCAAGTCCGGCCAGGACGAGCTGCTGCGCGACAACGCCGCCATCGAGGGCGAGAAGGCGAACCTGTGGGAGGCCATGACGCGGCTCCAGGAGTACGCGATCATGGCCAAGGCGATGGACGCGGCCCTGGAGGAGCGCATCGCCGTCGCGAGCGAGGAGCAGGCCACCGCGCTGCGCTCCGACGCGCTGTTCGCCGTCCGCCAGAAACACCAGGACCTGCTCACCCAGCTCGCCGTCTCTGCGCAGGGCTACCTGGCCCTCGACCTCGTACGCAAGAACAACCTGGAGCTCAGCAAGGGCGTGGACCGCGCCACCACCACGACGGTCTCGGCCCTGCGCACGGCCGTCACGGTGGCGCAGGCGCTGGCCAACCAGAAGCTCGTGCTCGACCAGATCACCGCGCTGAACGCGACGACCAGTGACCTCATCCTGGCCACCAGCGAGATGCTGCGCACGCAGGCCGGCGCGATCCAGAACCAGGCGGCCTCGACGACCGTGGACCTGGACACCCTGCGGCGGGCGTTCGACAACGTCTACGCCACCATGGACCTGATCGACGACTTCCGCGCCAAGGCCGTGGACAACATGGCGGTCACGGTCGACAGCCTGTCGTCGGAGCTGGAGCACGCCAGGACGTACGTGGCGCGGGCCAGGGAGTCCGACCGATGACCAGCCCGGGAGTCCAGCCGATCGCGAGGTTCGGCGGCGGGAGACGGCACGCCCTGCTCCCCGTCCTGCTGCCCGTCCTGCTGGCCGCCACGCTGGCCACCGCCTGCGGCACCGGCTCCGAGGAGGCGGCCGACGGCGCCGGCGTGCTGCGCATCCTGGCCGGCAGCGAGATCAAGGACCTCGAACCTCTGCTCCAGCGCGCAGAACGCGAGGCCGGTGTCCAGGTCAAGCTCACCTACACCGGCACGCTCGACGGCGCCGAGCAGGTCGCCTCCGGCCGCGCCGACGGCTCGCTCGACGCCACCTGGTTCTCCTCCAACCGCTACCTGTCCCTCATCGACGGCGCCCAGGCCAAGCTGTCCACCCAGACCAAGATCATGGTCTCGCCCGTCGTGCTGGGCCTGAACCCGGCCAAGGCGATCGAACTCGGCTGGAAGGACAAGCCGGTCACGTGGGCCGACATCGCGACGGCGGCCAAGGACGGCAGGTTCAGCTTCGGCATGACCAACCCCGCCTCCTCCAACTCGGGGTTCTCCGCCCTGGTCGGCGTGGCCGCCGCGCTGGCGGACGCCGACGGGGCGCTCAGCGCCGAGCAGGTCGCCTCCGTGACGCCCCGGCTCAAGGAGTTCTTCTCCGCGCAGCGGCTGACCGCCGGCTCCTCGGGCTGGCTGGCCGACGCCTTCGCCCGCGACTCCCGCGTGGACGGCATGGTCAACTACGAGTCGGTGCTGCTCAGCGGCGGGCGTCCGCTCACGCTCGTCTATCCGGGCGACGGCGTGGTCAGCGCCGACTACCCGCTCACGCTGCTCGCCTCCGCCCCGGAGGCCAAGAAGACCCTGTACGGCAAGCTCACCGCCTGGCTGCGCACCCCCGCCGTGCAGAAGGAGATCATGACCGGCACCAACCGCCGGCCGATCGCCGGCGGCGTCCCGCTGGACCAGCGCTTCGGCACCGCCCAGCTCATCGAGCTGCCCTTCCCCAACCGGCGCAGCACGGCCGACGAGCTGATCGCCACCTACCTCAACCAGGTGCGCGTGCCGCCGGAGACCAGGTTCGTGCTGGACACGTCGGGCTCGATGAAGGGCGAGCGGATCGCGGCCCTGCGGCAGGCGCTGGTGGCGCTGACCGGCGCCGACACCTCCGCCTCCGGCGCCTTCACCCGCTTCAGCAACCGCGAGTCGGTGACGATGATCCCCTTCAGCGGCTCGCCGCGCGGCCCCGTGCCGTTCACCGTCCCGGCGGGCGACCCCGCGCCCGTGCTCGCCGACATCAAGCGCTTCGCCGAAGGGCTCGACGCGGCGGGCGGCACCGCCATCTTCGACAGCCTCAAGGCCGCCTACGACCAGCCGGTCACGCCGGGCCACTACAGCTCGATCGTCCTCATGACCGACGGCGAGAACACGGACGGCACCAATTACGCCGACTTCGAGACGTACTACCGGTCCCTGCCGGAGGAGCGGCGGCACACGCCGACGTTCGTGGTCCTGTTCGGCGAGAGCGACGTCGAGGAGATGCGCCGGGTGGCGGAGCTGACCGGCGGCGCCGTGTTCGACGCCCGCAGCACCTCGCTGACCGGCGTGTTCAAGGAGATCCGTGGCTACCAGTGAGCGGATCCTGCGCTACCTGGGCTCCACCAGGAACATCGTCGGCTCCTGCCTGGCGCTGCTCGGCCTGCTGGGCCACTTCCTGGGGCTGACCGGCGCGTTCTGGCCGGTCGTCGTGGTCGCGCTGTACGGGGCCGGCGCGCTGCTGGCCCCGCCCGACCGGGTACGGCTGACGATCTCGCACGCCGAGGTCGAGACGCGCGCCCTGCGCGAGGACCTGGACGGCCTGCTGCGCCGCGTCGAAGGCCGCTTCCCCGGCGACGTGCAGGCCGCCGTGCGCGCGCTGGCCGACGTCATCGGCGGCGTGCTGGCCAGGGCCGAGCAACTGACCGCCTCCCCCGACCAGTTGCACGTGGTCTCCCAGACGATCCGCCGCTACCTGCCCGCCAGCCTGGAGGCGTACGCGAACCTGCCCCGCCGCTACGCCCTCACCCGGCGGGCCGGGCGGGAACGCAGCGCGCACGAGGAGCTGCTGACCCAGCTCGCCCTGCTCGACGCCCAGATGGGCAAGGTCGCCGAGGCGATCCACCGGGGCGACGAGCAGGCGCTGCGCGATCAGGGCCGATTCCTGCGCGACCGGTTCGGCGGCTCCGACCTCGACCTGAACTGAAACGCGGTCCGGCCCGCGAGGACGCGGGTCAGACCCGTTCCACCTCCAGCAGCAGCACCGACGCCGGCCGCAGGGCCGGGGCGGGCAGCCCCAGCTCGGCCAGCACCGAGCCCGGCACCCGCACAGGGGCGGCGGCCCACTCCGGCATCGCCGCGCCGCCGGGGACCGGCCCGGCCGGGCGGACCTCGTACCGGGCGGCGGGGTCGAGACCGGGCAGCCGCAGCGGGGCGGGCGCCGACTCCACCCGCGAGGTGAGCTGCGCGTAGGCGTACACCGCCCGCTCGGGCAGCACCACGCCGTGCAGCAGCGCCGACGGGTCGGGGTGGTCGGCGCGCACCACGCGTCCCGCGTGCAGCAGCGGACGCAGCCGCTTGTGCAACGCGATCCAGGCGGCCAGCCCTTCCAGCTCCTCCCGGCTCGCCGAGGTCAGGTCCCACTCCACGCCCATGTGCCCGAAAAGCGCGGTCGCGGCGCGGAAGTCCAGCGGCAGCGACCGGCCGGTGATGTGGTCGTGCGGCGCGCCCACGTGGCAGCCCATCCGCTCCGGCGGCACCAGCAGCCCGGTCCAGCGCTGGATCGCCTGCCGGTCGAGCGCGTCGTTGCTGTCGGAGGTCCACACCCGGTCGGTGCGCGCCAGGATGCCGAGGTCGACGCGCGCGCCGCCCGACGAGCACGACTCGATCTCCAGGTGGGGGTGGCGGCCACGCAGCTCGTCCAGCAGCCGGTAGGCAGCCAGGGTCTGCGCGTGCACGCCGGGCACGCCGTCGTGCACGGGCTCGGCGATGTCGCGGTTGTGGTCCCACTTGATGTAGTCGAGCGCGTACTCGCCGACCAGGGCGTCGAGGCGCTCCAGCAGGTACGCGTACGCCTCGGGCCGGGCCAGGTCGAGCACCTGCTGGTGGCGCTGCGGCGGCGGCGTGCGCTCGGCCCGGCCCAGGATCCAGTCAGGATGCTCGCGGGCCAGGTCGGAGTCGGGGTTGACCATCTCAGGCTCGAACCACAGGCCGAACTGCATGCCCAGCTCGCGTACCCGGTCGGCCAGCGGGTGCAGGCCCCGCGGCCAGACGTCCGTGTCCACGTACCAGTCGCCCAGCCCGGCCCGGTCGTGGCGACGGTGGCGGAACCAGCCGTCGTCGAGCACGAACCGTTCGATCCCGGCCGCCGCGGCCCGGCCTGCCAGTTCCAGCAGCCGGTCGAGGCCGTGGTCGAAATAGGTGGCCTCCCAGTTGTTCAGCGTGACCGGGCGCACCGGCAGCGGACGGGCCGCCCGCTGGTGGTCGTGCAGCCGGGCGCTCGCGTCGTCCAGCCCGCCGCCCGACCAGGTGAAGTACACCCACGGCGTACGGTAGCTCGCGCCCTGGGCCAGCACGACCTCGCCGGGTTCGAGCAGCTCGCCCGCCGCCAGCAGCGACACGCCCCCGGGCAGCCGCTCGGCGTAGTGGACGTGGTCGCCGCTCCAGCCCGCGTGCACCCCCCACACCTCGCCCGTACGGAACCCGAACCCCTTCGTGCCCGCCACCAGCAGCCCGGTGCCGTCGTGCCCGGTACGGCCCCGCCGGTTCTCCCTCGACCACACCCCGTGCGCGAACGCCCTGCGCTGCGGCACCTTCTCCAGCGCCCACCGCCCGGTGAAGTCCAGCAGCTCATCGGCCCGCGCGGGCACGGGCAGCGCGCACACCAGCCCTGCCACCCGGAACGGCGTCCCGGCCGCCGCGCCACCCGGTGTGTTCGTCAGGGTGTGGCGCATCCGAACCAGGCCGCCGCCGTCCATCAGCAGTTCGGTGACCAGCCCGAGACCGGCCCGCTCGTCGGCGGCCGCGACGGTCACCGTGCCGCCCGAGCCGGGCTCGGCGTCGACGTCCAGGCTCCGCACGGTCCACCGGACCGGCCAGTGCTCGCCGTCCCGGCCGCCGGACAGACCCGGACGCCCGTACCAGGAGTCCCCTTGGGCGGGCAGCAGCGGCACGGCCGGGACCGCCAGGGCCGGCGCCAGATCGGCCCCGGCCACGCCGTCAGACGCGCTGCCGTGAGCGCTAACGTGAGCGCTGCCGGGATCGGCGCCGAAGTGCACCACCCGCGGAAGTCCTGGGCCGGAGTCGTCGAGCACCAGCGCGGCGCCCGCCGCGGAGAGGATCACAGGAGACAAGTGGGGCTCCTTACTCGGGGGCAGGCGTGGGGCCTGTCTCTGTTCAAGCGCTATGACGCTACCGCGCGCTCCTGAGCGCACGAAGGGCGAGTGGCCGAAACCCGCGCCATCGTTTAGGTTAGGCTCACCTAAATAGAGAACGGAGATTTCGGGGATGACCGAGCCTTTTCGCATGTTCGACGTACGGGTGGACCGGCTCGAACGGCTCAGCCCGTCGTTTCTGCGGGTGACCTTCACCGGTGACGACCTGCACCTGTTCGCCGACAACGGATTCGACCAGCGGATCAAGCTCATCCTCCCGATCCCCGAGCACGGACTGGCCCACCTGCCGACCGGCCCCGACTGGTTCACGCGGTGGCGCGGCCTCGACTCCGCCAAGCGCAACCCGATGCGTACGTACACCGCCAGGCTCGTCCGCCCGCGATCCGCCGAGGTGGACGTGGACGTCGTCATGCACCCCGACGGCGGCCCGGCCGCCCGCTGGGCCGAAGGCGTGCGGCCCGGCGACGTCGCCGTCCTCTTCGGCCCCGACAACCGTTACGAGGCCCGTCACGGCGGCCTGGAGTTCCACCCGCCCGCAGGCACGGGCTGCGTGCTCATCGCCGGCGACGAGACCGCCGTGCCCGCCATCTGCGCCATCCTCGAACGGCTGCCCGCCCACCTGAGCGGCGAGGTGCTCATGGAGGTGCCCCGCGACGACGACATCCTGCCGGTCGACTCCCCCGCCCCGGTCAAGGTGACCTGGCTGGCCAGGAACGGCGGCGAGCGCGGCGCCGCCCTGATCCCCGCCGTCAGGGCCGCCGCCGCCCGCCTCCTCCCGCCGCCGCCCGCCGCCGCTCCCGCCCCCTCCGACGCCGCCTTCGACGACGTGGACGTCGACGCCGAGGAGCTGTGGGAGGTGCCACCGGAGGAGCCCGCCGATCACGGGCCGCTGTACGCGTGGCTGGCGGGCGAGGCAGGCGTCATCAAGACCCTGCGGCGGCACCTGGTGGCCGAACGCGGCATGGACCGGCGGTCGGTGGCCTTCATGGGCTACTGGCGTCTGGGCCGCTCGGAACAGAACGAGTGACACCCGCCGGGCACGGCCAGAACCCAGCGCCGGGTGCCCGGCTCAGGTCAGGCGCGGTTCCGCCGAGCCGCCCAGCACGGCCCGCAGTTCCGCAGGGGTGGGCGGCTTCGCCCAGGTCACGCCCGGCCCTCCGGCGGTGATCAGCTCGGGCACGATCTCGCGCAGCAGCGTCCCGGCCGTGGCGTCCGGCCGGGCTTCGCGGGCCGCGCGGTACAGGTCGAGCACGCGGGCCAGGTCCAGCATCATCGTGTTGCCCCCGCTCGCCGGGGCGGGGTCGGCCGGGGTGCCGTCAGGCTCCGCGGCGCCGGGCACGCGCACCAGCAGCGACCCGGACTCGGCCGCGCCCGACCCGGGGACGCCCACGGCCGCGCCCGGCCCAGGGACACCCACGGCCGCGCCCAACCCGGGGACACCCACGGTCCTGCCAGGCCCGGGGACACCCACGGCCGTGCCCACCTCGGCGGCGAACCCGGCGGCGTCCAGGCCGTCCACCTCGTCCTCCAGCCAGCCGGGCCGCAGGTGCAGCACCCCCGGCCGCTCGGCCCCCGCGACATGCTCCATCAGCGCGGCGACCGTCCCCTGCGGGTCGTGCATCGCGGCGTCCCCCCGGGCCGCGAAGGCGTCGGCGAACAGGTGCAGGGAGATCAGGCGCGGCGGATCGTACGTGGTGAGCACGCCCAGCTCCCTTTCCAGCCGTACCGGGTCGCCGCCCTCGTGGCAGGCCCGCAGCCCCTCCAGGAACGCCGCCTCCGCCTCCGGGGTCAGCAGGAACTCCCAGTCCCACGTACGCTCGGGCTCGAACCCGCCCTCGACGTCACCGCCCACTCGATCCCGGCGGAGCCACCACACCACCACGCCCACGACGGCGGCGCTCAACAATATGACGGCGAGTGCGAATAACACGGTGTTCGTCCCCCTAAATGCATGTCCCCGTGTACGAATCAGGGCTAGCAGCGTAGTGTGATCAATCCCATTAAGCTCGGAAATTTCCCCAAAATACGATCAGCCGTACCGGCCCAGCCACGCACCGGCCGGAAATTCCCTCGTCCCGGATTCAGGAGCCGCCCTCACGATGTACGGAGTCCGGCATGTACACTCCATTCCGGAAGCACGCGGTCGCTCTAAGTGACACAACGCATGACATCTGGTGCCTACGACAAGGGCGGGTCAGCGCCACCGGCACGGTGATCCCGGCCCTGGGAGAGCACGGAGCCGGAGATGGATCCACTGCACCTGACCACCAGCCGCCACGACGGCACCCTGACCGTGAACGTGTCCGGCGAGCTCGACATCGCCACCACCGAGATCCTGCGCAGCCACCTACTCGGGCTGCTGCGGGAGGCCGGGCAGTCCCGGCGCGGTGACATGGCGCTGGTCGTCGAGGTGAGCGGCCTGACCTTCATCGACGCCGCCGGGCTCGGCATCTTCGTCTGCGCCCGCAACCAGGCACTCGACCAGCGCACTCCCCTGCGCATCGAGGGGGTGCCGCCCGGCATGCGCCGGCTCCTGCGCATCACGGGCCTCGACCAGCACCTCACCTGACCGACCCGCACCCCCACCGTCCCGTCCTGCCCCGCCCGCCCTCCTGCCGTCCAGTCCTGTCCCGCCCTCGCCCCTGCCGTCCGGTCCCGCCCCGCCCGCGCCCCTCCTGTCCAGTCCTGTCCTCGCCCGCACCCCTGCCGCCCGGTCCTGTCCTGCCCTCGCCCCTGCGTCGGGTCCCGTCCCGCCCCCACCCCCTGCCGCCCGGTCC
>NZ_BAAAZP010000015.1:23170-73289 GCF_039536965.1 Nonomuraea antimicrobica
TGCCGCCCGGTCCTGTCCTGCCCCCCACCCCCACCGTCCGGTCCTGTCCTCGCCCCTACCTCCTGTCCGTCCGGTCCTGCCCGCCCGCGCCCGCCGCGTGCCCCGGGTCACCCCGCCCCCACCCTCGCCCCGCCTTCAGCGGCGGCCGGTAAGTTGTCACGCGTGCCAACGATTCAGGTTCCCGATGAGATACCCCTCAGGCTCGAAGACGGGTTCGACCGGATCAGGCGGGAGCTGAGGCTGCCCGGCGGTTTCCCCCACGCCGTGCTCGACGAGGCGGCGTGGGTGGCCAAGGTGCCGAGGATGGACGCCAAGGACCTGTCCGACCTGCCGTTCGTGACCATCGACCCGCCCGGCTCGATGGACCTCGACCAGGCCCTGCACCTGGAGCGGCTACGCGCCGGATACCGCGTCTGGTACGCCATCGCCGACGTCGGCGCCTTCGTACGCCCCGGCGGCGTCATCGACACCGAGGCCCGTACCCGGGGTGAGACCGTCTACCTGCCCATCGGCAAGGTGCCGCTGCACCCGCCGATCCTGTCGGAGGAAGCCGCCAGCCTGCTCCCCGGTGCCCTGCGTCCGGCCGTGGTGTGGTGCGTCGACCTCGACTCCGACGGCCGCACGGTGGGCACCGACGTGCGGCGCGGCCTCGTACGCAGCCGTGAGCGCTACGACTACGGCTACGTCCAGGCCGTCCACGACACCGGCACCGCGGACGGCGTGCTGGAGCTGCTGGCCGAGATCGGCGAGCTGCGGCTGGCCCTCGAACGCGAGCGCGGCGGCGTCACCCTGCCCACCCCCGACCAGGAGGTGGTGCACGACGACGGCAGCTACCGGCTGGAGTTCCGTCCGCCGCTGCCCGCCGAGGCGTGGAACGCGCAGATCTCGCTGCTGGCGGGCATGGCAGCGGCCGCCATGATGCTGGACGCCGAGATCGGCATCCTGCGGGTGCTGCCCTCGCCGCAGCCCGGCGACCTCGACAAGGTCCGCCGGGTGGCGCGGGCGCTGGACGTGCCGTGGCCGGAGGGTGCCGGATATGGCGCCGTGGTGCACGACCTGGATCCGGGTCAGGGGCGGCACGCGGCGTTCCTGCACGAGTCGAAGGTGCTGCTGCGCGGCGCCGGTTACGTGGCCTTCGACGGCGCGCCACCCCGGATGGCCGGGCACGCGGCGGTGGCGGCCCCGTACGCGCACGTCACCGCCCCGCTGCGGCGGCTGGCCGACCGCTACGCCACGGAGGTGTGCCTGGCGATCGCGGCGGGCGAGCCGGTGCCGTCCGACGTACGGGCGGCGCTGCCGGTCCTGCCGGAGCTGATGTCCACCTCCGGGCGGCGGGCCGGGTCGGTGGAGCGCGCGTGCGTGGACCTGGTGGAGGCGTTCCTGCTGCGAGACCGGATCGGGCAGGCGTTCGAGGCGGTGGTGATCGACGTGGACGAACGGCGCGGCGGCGGGCAGGTGCAGCTCGTCGACCCGGCCGTGATCGCCCGCTGCGACGGCCAGCTCCCCCTGGGCGAGCAGGTCACGGTACGCCTGACCCAGGCCGACCCGGCCACCCGCGAGGTCCGCTTCACCCTGAGCCCCTGACCCCCGGAGCGCCTGACGCCAATGAGCGTCTGACCACCCTGAACGGCCACCACCCTCTGAGTGACCGACCACCCTGAACGGCCACCACCCTCTGAGTGACCGACCACCCTGAACGGCCACCACCCTCTGAGTGACCGACCACCCTGAGCCACTGACCGCCCCTCACAACAGCCGACCGCCCTGAGCCACTGGCCGCCCTGGGATGGCCGACGAGCCGCCCAGCCCGTTCAGCCGGTACCGGCCGGTGGCCGCATGCCTTCGCAGACCACCTCCGCCAGCCGTACAGCCCCGCCCCTGGCCCGCGCTCTCCGTTCGGCGGCCAGGCAGCCCCGCAGCAGGTCGTGCACGTCCTGCGCGGTCAGGTCGGCGCGCACCGCGCCCACCCGCTGCGCCCGCGACAGCAGCCGCGCCAGCGCGGCCCCGAAGTCGGCCGCCAGCGTGGAACCAGGCCGCAGCGTCATCCCAGAACCGCTCTCCAACATGTCGCAGAGCGCCTGGTTCGAGGCGGCCTGATCGACCACCTCCGCGAACCAGCCGAAGAACGCCCGGCCCGCGTCCTCGGCGGTGGCCCGCGCCCGCGCGTCGGCCACGAACCGCTCGACGCGCCCCACCAACACCGCCTCGACCAGCGCCTCCTTCGTCGGAAAGTGCCGGTAGACGGTGCCGACCCCGACCCCGGCCCGCCGCGCGATCTCGTCGAAGGAGGTGGTGAGGCCGTCGCTGGCCAGCGCCTCCTGTGCGATCTGCAGGACGCGTTCGCGGTTGCGCCGGGCGTCGGCGCGCAGCGGCCTGGCGGCGCTGTGATCGTCGCCCATGACCTCGACCTGCTTTCGACCTGCGGCGCGCCAAGCGGAGAGAACTCTCCGATTCTATCCGGAGATTCCCGGACATACACCCGTAAAGTAGCCGCCGAACGCGACGGCACCCGCCCCGTGGATCGGGACGGGTGCCGCACCGCGACTACACCTCAGGGCGACGCGCCCGGACGGCTGCGGCCGTACGACCACGCATCCGAACGACCCCCTGCCGAAGCCACCTCGGAACCGGTCCCCGCCGGGGACACCTCCGTACCAGCCCTCGCCGGGGACCCAGCCGGGGACACCGCCGAACCAGGTGGCGGCGCACCCGTCCAGGGCTCGGGCGAAGACCCACCGGCCCCAGATCCGGACTCGGGCGGACGCGCCCCCGAGCCGCCGCCCGGCGCGGACGTGCCAGGACGTCCGGCGCGGGAGTGCGCACCGACCCGCCTGAGCCGGATGCGCTCCTCGCGCGGCACCGGCTCCAGCTCCAGCACGCGCGCCCCCTTCGGCGCGTACCGCAGGTCGTGCGTGATGAGCAGCGTGGCACGTCCGGCCATGAGCCGCCGCATCGGCTGCATCACATGACCGGCGGTGGCCACGTCGAGCCCGGTCATGGGCTCGTCGAGCACCAGCACGGGCGTGTCGCGCAGGATGGCCCTGGCGATCGCGATCCGCTGCCGCTGCCCGCCGGACAGGAGCCGTCCCCGCTGCCCAACCGGCGTGTCGTAGCCCTGGGGCAACATCTTGACGAAGTCGTGCACCCCGGCGGCCTCGGCCGCCCTGATCACCTCGTCGAGCGAGGCGCCGGGCCGGCCGTAGGCGATGTTGTCGCGTACCGACCCGGAGAACAGCAGGGTCTCCTGGTGCAGGACCGTGACGTTCTCGCGCAGCGACTTCTGCGTCAGGCCCCGGACGTCGGCGCCGTCCAGCAGGACACGGCCGGAGTCCGGGTCGTAGAAGCGCAGCAGCAGCTTGGTCAGCGTGGACTTGCCGGCCCCGCTGGGCCCGGTGACGACCACGACCTCGCCGGGCTCGACGGTGAACGACACGTCCCGCAGCGCGGGACGTCCCCGGCCCGGGTAGGTGAAGCCGACCCCCTCGAACGCGATCCGGCCCGCGCTCCTGCCCACCGCCACCGCGTCCTCGGCGTCGGCGACCGCGGGCCTGGCCCGCAGGACCTCGATGACGCGATCGGACCCCGCCGCCGCCTCCGACACCGTCAGGGCCAGCTCGCCCAGCCCTTGCACGGCCGGGTAGAGCAGGGCCAGGTACGCCGCGAAGGACAGCAGCCCGCCGAGCGTCAACCGGCCCGCCGCGATCTCCCACGCGCCGAACCCGAGGATGACGATCAGGCAGACGGTCTCGATGACCTGCACCGCCGGGTTGTAGAGCCCCGACAGCCAGGCTTGGGACATGTTGGCCCGCAGCCAGCCCCAGCCCTCCCGGTGCAGCCGCCGCGACTCGGCGCCCTGCCGGTTGTACGCCTGCACGAGCGGCTGGTTGGACAACCCCTCCTCCAGGACGCTGTTCATGGCCCCGTTGCTGGCGCGTTCACGTGCCGCGGCCGTCCTGAACCGGCCCGCGAACGCCTTGGAGACCACCAGGAAGAGCGGGATCAGCGCCATCGTCAGCAGCGCGAGGTCCCACCGGATGAAGAAGGCGGCACCGGCGAAGAAGACGACGCTGGCGAGCGTGGTGATGACCTTGACGAGTCCGGACCCGACGAGTTCCTCGATGGCCTCGACGTCGTCCGTCATGCGCGCCATCAGGTCGCCCAGCCGCCGCTTCTCGGAGAAGTCCGGCGTGAGCGTCTGCAGGTGCGCGTACACCCGGTCGCGCAGGGCCAGCAGGAACCGTTCGCCGCCCAGCGCGGTCGCGTACGCTCCCGCGAAGGACGTCACCCCGGCGATCGCCGCCAGCCCGAGCCAGATGAACGCGGGGCCCCAGAAGGCGGTCAGGTTCCGGGTCGTCAGCACTTCGTCGGTGATGTGGCCGAACAGGCGGATCGCGGCGACTTCGCAGAGCGCTGCCAGGATGGCGAACAGCACCCCTGCCACGAATAGCCGACGCAACCCGCGGGTGTCCGGCCAGAACTCGCGAAATGTACGGCGAACGGAAATCGCCGGCGCGAGTTCACGGCCGGAGACGCTCAATGAGAGCCGGCGGCTCAGCCGCCGGCTCTCAACGGGGCGTTCTAGCACCCCCACCACCTACGCGGGGCGCAGCAGCACCACCGCCGCCAGCGACGCCGGCGACGACAGCCCCATCCTTGCTGGAAGCCGACCTGAGTCAGGTGGGTGTTCGCCATGATTCCTCCCCCGTTGGCGGAACACTGACAAATCGGACGTTAGCACCCCAAAAGCGATAAATCAGCAGATATTCTCTGATTTCAGGAAGGCTTGACCGGTAAAACCCGGCCGGAAAGGCGATGTCGACAAACGCGTAAAGCCGCCCACCAAGAGGTAAAAGCACAGAACAAGGTCACCCCACAGCAAAAGATGCTCTTGAGAACAACGACTCAAGAGCATCTCGGCCCGGACACCCGAACCCGCCCGGCAACCGCCGACGACCCCAGCCCGAAAGCGACACCCCCCAAAAGCAACCTCAGCCCAGGACGGCATCAGGCCGGGACGACGTCAGGCGAATAGCGGCGTGCGGCCCGAACGATGTCGGGCGGAAAACGACGTCAGGCCGGAACCACCTCCGGCCAGGACGGCGTCAGACCGAAATGCGACCTCCGCCCTGAACGACATCAGGCCGGAAAGCGACCTCTGGCCTGAACGACATCGGGCCGGAAAACGGCCTCAGGCCAGCGACGAGTAAGCCACCACACCCCGCCGCATCGCGTCCATCGCCTTCACCGACGTCTGCCTGATCTTGCTCCCCGGCGGCGCCGCGTTCCCGAGCTGCCCGAGCAGGTCCATCAACTGCTTGATCCACCGCACGAAGTCACCGGCCGCCAACTCGTTGCCGTTGACCCCCTCCATCAGCACCGCGTCGAGACTGTGCCCCTTCGTCCAGCGGAACGCCGCCCACGCGAACCCCAGATCCGGCTCCCTGATCGTGGACAGCCCGTGGTCGGACTCGATCCCCTCCAGCTCTCCCCACAGCCTGATCATCGCCGACAGCGCGTCCTGAGCCCGCCCCGCCGGGATCTTCGGCCGCCGGGTGTCGTCGGACGCCCGCGACTCGAACACCAGCGCCGACACACACGCCGCCAACTCCGCCGGCTCGAGCTCCTCCCACAGCCCCTTGCGCAGGCTCTCCGCCGTCAGCAGGTCCAGCTCGGTGTAGAGGCGGCCCAGCCGCCGCCCCTCGTCGGTGACCGTCTCGCCGTCGAGGTAGCCGAGCTGCTCCAGCACCGTGCAGATGCGGTCGAACGTACGCGAGATGACGTGCGAACGCCCCTCCACCCGGCGCCGCAGCCCCTCGGTCTCGCGCAGCAGCTTGTAATAGCGCTCGGCCCACCGCGCGTGGTCCTCCCGCTCGTCGCACCCGTGGCACGCGTGCTGGCGGATGCGCCGGCGCAGCTCGTTGACCTCGTCGTCCTCGACCGTGTGATCACGCGCCCTGGCCGGCTTGCCCAGGTCACGGTCACCGAGCTTAGCCAGCAGCGTCGAGACCAGGTTGGCGCGCTCCTTCGGCGAGCGGCCGTTGAAGTTCTTCGGGATGCGCAGCCGCTCCAGCGGCTCCACCGGAACCGGGAAGTCGGCCGGATCGAGCTTCTTGACCTGCTTGCCGATCGTCAGCACCAACGGGCTCGGCCCCTGCCCGCGCGGGTTGCGCCCCGGGTCCAGCACGATCGCCAGCCCCGCCCGCCGCCCGCCCGGCACCCGGATCACGTCACCCGGCTGCAACGCCTCCAGCGACCGCACCGCCGCCGCCCGCCGCGCCGCGCCGCGCTGCCGCGACAGCTCCGCCTCGCGGTCGGACAGCCGCCGCCGCATCGCCGCGTATTCGGTGAAGTCGCCCAGGTGGCACGTCATGGCCTCCTGGTAGCCCTCCAGGGCCTCCTCGTGCTTACGCAACTGCTTGGCCAGCCCCACGACCGCCCGGTCGGCCTGGAACTGCGCGAACGACTCCTCCAGCAGCGCCCTGGCCCGCTCTCGCCCGAACTGCCCGACGAGGTTGACCGCCATGTTGTACGAGGGCTGGAAGCTCGACCGCAGCGGATACGTACGCGTGCCCGCCAGCCCCGCCACCGACAACGGATCCATGCCCGGCTGCCACAGCACCACCGCGTGACCCTCGACGTCGATGCCGCGCCGCCCGGCCCGCCCGGTGAGCTGGGTGTACTCCCCCGGGGTCAGGTCGGCGTGCGTCTCGCCGTTCCACTTGTCCAGCTTCTCGATCACCACGCTCCTGGCCGGCATGTTGATGCCCAGCGCCAGTGTCTCGGTGGCGAACACCGCCTTGACCAGCCCACGCGTGAACAGCTCTTCGACGACCTCCTTGAACGCCGGCAGCATGCCCGCGTGGTGCGCCGCCAGACCCCGCTCCAGGCAGTCGCGCCACTCCAGGTAACCCAGCACCGCCAGGTCCTCGTCGGGCAGGTGCGCGGTGCGCTCGTCCACGAGCTGCCTGATCTCGTGGCGCTCCCGATCGTTCGTCAGCCGGATGCCCGCGTGGAGACACTGCTGCACGGCCGCGCCGCACCCGGCGCGCGAGAAGATGAACGTGATCGCGGGCAGCAGCCCCTCGGAGTCGAGCTTCTCGATCACCTGCACCCGGTCAGGCGGGCGCGAGCGCTGCGGCCGGCCGTAACCCCGCCGCCCCCGCCCTGCGGTCAGCCGCTCGGCGTCGCGCGTCACCCGCATCAGCGTGGGGTTGATGCGCGGCGTCAGGTCGTCGGTCATGAACAGGTCGTAGACGAGGCTGCCGACCATCATGTGCTGCCACAGCGGCACCGGCCGGTGCTCGTCGACGATCACCGTCGTGTCGCCGCGCACCTCGCCGAGCCACTCGCCGAACTCCTCGGCGTTGCTCACCGTCGCCGACAGCGCCACCAGCCTGACCGAGTCGGGCAGGTGGATGATGACCTCTTCCCACACCGCGCCCCGGAACCGGTCGGCCAGGTAGTGGACCTCGTCCATCACCGCGAACCCGAGCCCCGCCAGCGTCGCCGACCCCGCGTACAGCATGTTGCGCAGCACCTCGGTGGTCATCACCACGATCGGCGCCTCGCCGTTGACGCTGTTGTCGCCGGTCAGCAGGCCGACCTTGGCCGTGCCGTAGCGTTTGACCAGGTCGTTGTACTTCTGGTTGGACAGCGCCTTGATGGGGGTGGTGTAGAAGCACTTACGGCCCTGCTCCAGGGCCAGGTGCACGGCGAACTCGCCGACCACCGTCTTGCCCGACCCCGTGGGCGCCGCCACCAGGACCCCGTCACCGGCTTCCAGGGCTCGGCAGGCGTCGAGCTGGAAGTCGTCCAGCGCGAAGTCGTAGAGACCTCGGAACGATGTGAGAGCGCCCCCGTCGTCCCCGTGTTTCTGACGGAAGGCCGCGTAGCGTTCCGCTGGCGTTGTCATACCCGTCAGCCTACCGAAATCGCCATTCCGGTCCGTCCCGCCCATTCCGGCGCGGGCAGCCGCTTCGCCCCATCCGTCACGGCCTGACGTACTTTGTCGTTCCTGCCCATGGCGGCCCGTCCCGCCTCTCCGTCTCGTGCCCGGCTCCGTCGCCGCGAAGTGGCCCGCGGGGAGGGCGAGTGCCCGTCCCCTGGTCAGCACGGCGCTCCGGCCCAGCGCCTTTACATTGTAGATTTCAAACGATGACCCGCAGCGCACCCGGGCGGACCTCGCACCGCATCGGCACCTCCCCCACCCGTTCGCCATCGGCGTAGGCCACCACGCCCGCGCTCCCGGCGTCCGCCACCTCCACCAGCACGCCGCGCACCCGCCAGACTGACACGGCCGGGTGTCCCACATGCGTCCCCCGGTAGACCTTGGGGAACACCCGCAGGAACTCCGCCGTGGACACGGCCCCCACCATCACCACGTCCAGCAGCCCGTCGTCCGGCCGGGCGTCGGGCGAGACCCGCATCCCGGCACCGTACGAGCACGTGTTCGCCACCGCCACCAGCATGGCCTCCCGCTCGACCACCTCGCCCCCGTCGAGGGTCACGCGGAACGGGATCGGCCGGAACGAGCGCAGCTCCTGCGCGGTCGCCACCACGTACCGCGCCATGCCCGGCGGCCAGGTGAGGCGGTTGGCCCGTTCGTTGACCCGCGAGTCGAACCCGCAGCACACCACCCCCGCGAACAACGCCTCCACCGGGCCGCCCCTGCCCGCCGAAGCGTCCGCCGCAGTGCCCGCCGCAGTGCCCGCCGAAGCGCCCGCCGCAGTGCCCGCCGAAGCGCCCGCCTTGACGCCCGCCTCGATGTGCGCGGCGTCCACCAGTCGCGTCTTCATGCGCAGCACGGTCCTGGCCGCCGCCATGACGTCCTTGCGGGGCAGGCCGAGCTCGGTCGCGATGTCGTTGCCGGTCCCGGCCGGGATGATGCCGAGCGGCACGTCGGTGCCGGCCACCGCCTGCACGGCCAGGTGCACCAGCCCGTCGCCACCGAAGGCCACCAGCGCGTCGGGGCGCTCGGAGACGGCGGTGCAGGCACGGGCGAGCGCGTCGGCGGCGTCATCGCCGACGATCACCGACAGCTCGGCCCCTCCGGCGCGTAACCGGCGCGCGACGGGTTCGAGCAGGCGCAGCGTACGCCCGCCGCGCGCGGCGGGGTTGACGAGCAGCACGATATGTGGGGACACGCCCGGAACTTATCGCCAATCGCGCGAATCCGGAACGGCCTGCCGGCCTCCGTCAAGACTGCGGGCCCAGGGTCGGCCCAGGGTCAGGACTGCGGCTTGTCGTCAGCGGGCCTGTCGTCGGCGGGCTTGTCATCGGCGGGCTTGTCGGCGGGCAGGGTGTCGACGGGCTTGTCAGCGCCGGACCTGTCGGAACCGGCCTGGTCTGTACGGGGCTTGTCGGTGCCGGGCTTGTCGGTGCCCGGCGGCTCCTCGTCAAGGGGCGTGGGGTCGTCGTCGAGGGGTGTGGGAGCGTCGTCGAGCGGCGAGACGTCCTCGGCCAGCGGGGAGGCCTCGTCGTCGGACAGATGGGAGAAGTCCTCGCCGGCGGGCCTGCGCCTCTCGCGCAGGAACATGAACAGCTCGGCCACGAAGTAGAGCAAGATCATGGGCGCGGCCAGCGCCATCATGGTGAGCGGATCGCCGCCGGGCGTGATCACGGCGCCGAAGACGAACATGACGAAGATGACCGTGCGGCGGTGCTTCTTCACGGTCGCGTGGGGGAGCACCCCGATGATGTTGAGGAAGACCAGCAGCAGCGGCAGCTCGAAGGAGACGCCGAAGATCAGCAGCATGATCAGGACGTAGTCGAGGTAGTCGTCGATGCCGATGGTGGCGACGGTGCCCTCGAGCGAGAACCCCAGCAGGATGCCCAGGCTGGTGTCCATGATGAGGTAGGCCAGCGCCGCGCCGAGCACGAACAGCGGGACGGCCAGCCCCATGAACGCGACCGAGTAGCGCTTCTCGTTGCGATAGAGCGCGGGCGTCACGAACGCCCAGATCTGGTAGAGCCAGACAGGCGACGCCGCCACCAGGCCGATCATCAACGAAACCTTCAGCGTGATGAAGAAGGACTGGAAGATGCCGCTGTAGGTGAGGCTGCAGTCTCCGGTGAGCTGTTTCGCCTGGTCGGTCTCGCAGTAGGGCGCCTTGAGAATCTCCCAGACCGGGTTGAAGAAGATCCATCCGATGACGATGCCGACGATCACGGCGGCCAGCGCGATGAGCAGCCGATTGCGCAACTCACGCAGGTGCTCCATGAGGGGCATGCGGCCCTCGGGATCAGACGCGGGCTGACTTGACCGTTTGAGCAGCGCCATCTAGCAGTCCAGGTGACGAGGAGGGACGGGGGAGGTGTCAGGCGTGCTTGTCGGCCTGCGCGGCGTTGGCACGCAGCCTGGCGGCCTGCTCCTCGAGCTGGCGGGCCTGCTCCTCGGCCGACAGACCCGGAGCGGGCGCGGGCGCCGGAGCCGGAGCGGCGTGGATCTGCTGCGGCTGCACGGGCTGCGGCTGGGGGTGGGGCTGCGCCTGCGGGTAGGGCTGCGGCTGCGCGGGCTGGGCCTGGGCCTGGACCGTGTGGCGCTGGTCGTCGTCCTCCTCGCGGAGCTTGGAGGTCTCCGACTTGAAGATGCGCAGCGACCGGCCGACCCCGCGGGCCATCTCGGGCAGCTTCTTCGCACCGAACAGCAGCACGAGCACCAGTGCGATGATCAGAAGTTCTGGAACTCCGAGTTGCGACATGAAACGCCCTTTTCTAGCGAGTGCCTGTTTCAGCCACGATCGTACGCTGCCCGGGGCGTGGTCTCATCCCCCCGGTCCGCCGATCCGGCCGGTCGCGGCTCCAGCCGGGCTTTCGCCGCGACGATTTCCCCCCTCAGAGTACGTGCCGCGGAGACGACCCGGACACCCGCGAACGCGAGCACGACCAGCCCGGCAACACCCAGGCCCGACGACAGCAGGATCCATGTCATGACCGGTGAGCGTACAGGGCCAGGGCCCGCTCGGCCTCGGCGCGCACGGTCTCGGCCATGTCGGGCGGCGAGACCACCCGGCCGGTGTCGCCCAGGCGCAGCGCCAGCCTGAGTATCCAGTCCTCGTCGCGGGCCCGCAGCGACACCCGCAGGCGTCCCTCGCCCAGCTCGGTGACCTCCTCGCACGGGTAGTACTCGGCCACCCACCGCCCTGCGGCGCTCAGCTCCAGCTCCACCAGCTCGTCGGTCGGGGAGGGACGGAAGACGCCGCGGGTGACGTCGATGGGCTCGGCCTCCTCCGGCGGGTCGGCGAGCACGTCGAGCACCTCGACGCCGAGCATCCGGTCGAGCCGGAACATCCGCATGTCCTCGGCCCGGTAGCACCAGCCCTCCAGGTAGGCGCGGCCGTCCACGACCACCACCCGCATGGGGTCCACCTCACGCGGGGTCACCTCGTCGCGACCGGGCACGTAGTAGCGCAGCGACAGGCGGCGGCCCCTGGTCAGGCCCTCGCGCACGCGCGGCAGGGCGTCGGGGGCGGCGTCCACGTCGACGGCGAACTGACTGCTGACGGTGGCGGCGCCCTCTCCCGCGGCCCGCTCCAGCTTGGCCATGACGCGGGGCAGCGCGTCGCCCGGCACCTCGGCCAGTTCGGGGGTGGCGGCCAGCATGCGCAGCGCGATCAGCAGGGCGCTGGCCTCGTCGATGCCCAGCCGCAGGGGCCTGGCGATGGTGTCGGCGTTGTCGATGAGGATCTCGCCGCCGTCCCAGGACACGTCGATCAGGTCGCCGGGGGTGTGGCCGGGCAGCCCGCACATCCACACGAGCTGGAGGTCGTCGATGAGCTGCTTCTCGCTCAGCCCGAAGACCGCGGCCACCTCGCCGACCTGCGCCCCCGGATGGGACATCAGGTACGGCACCAGCGCCAGCAACCTCGGCAGCCGATCGGCCGACCCGCTCACGCGCCCTCCCCCGTCCGCCGCCCGAGCGGCCCGCCGCCACACCCGTCGACGTGCCCGCAGCGTTCCCTCATGCCATTGCCCCCTTCAATCTGCGGATGACGACCTCGCGGACGTCCGGCGGCTCGACGACCTCGACGTCGGCGCCCAGGCTGGCCATCCATCCGGCCAGCCGTTCCGAGTCGGTGAAGGCCAGCTCGGCCTCGTCCCACCCGTCGGTGCCCGGGTGCACGGCCCTGGCCAGGCGGCGCAGCCCCTCGCAGGCCCCCTGGCGTACGCGGACGACGGCGACCCGCTCGTCCGTCGGCTCGTCGGGGAAGCCCACCATGGCCCGCAGGTCGACGCCCTCGGGCACCTCGACCACGCCCGGCCTGCCGATCGTGGCGACCTGCCCGGAGATGCGGCTGAGCCGGAAGGCGCGCGGGGCGTCCCTGTCGCGGTCGAACCCGGCGAGGTACCACCGGCCGCGGCGGCTGACCACGCCCCACGGCTCGACGGTGCGGCTGCGTACGGTCTCGCTGCCGGAGGCGCGGTAGTCGAAGCGGACCACACGCCGGTCGCGCACCGCGTCCCACAACGCGGGGAAGGCCGGGTCGCGGGTGTCGACGCGCAGCTCCAGCGCGCCCCCGCCCATCGGCCCCGCGACGGGCTGGTCGGTGGCCACGCCCCCGGCCCGCAGCTTCAGCAGCGCCCCCGAGGCGGCCTCGGCCAGGCTGGCCCGCTGCCACACCTGCGCGGCCAGGCCCAGCACGGCGGCCTCGTCGGGCTCCAGGGTGATCTCGGGCAGCTCGTACGACTCCCGCTCGATCCGGTAGCCCGGCTCGTCCTCCCACGGGTCGCGGACGACGTCGATCGGGATGCCGATCTCGCGCAGCTCGTTCTTGTCCCGCTCGAACATGCGCTGGAACGCCTCGTCGCCATCACGGTCGTATCCGGGTACGGCCTGGCGGATCTGCTCGGCCGACAGCGGGCGCCGGGTGGCGAGCAGGCAGATCACGAGATTGAGCAACCGTTCTGTCTTCCGGCGCGACATCTGCCTCACTCCTCCTTCATCGACGCTACCCTGCCCCCGTGATCAGATGGCGCAAGGGCGAGGTCGTACGGATCCGACGCGAGTGGCCGGGAGCGGTGGAGCTGGACGTCGCCGTCCCCGAGGGCGAGTGCCGGGCGCTGGCGTATCCGCCACTGGTGGGACGCCCGGAACCCGGCGACGAGGTGCTGCTCAACACGACCGCGCTCGCGATGGGTCTCGGTACGGGAGGTTACGCCATGGTGGTGGCCGTCCCGAACCGTTTGCCGCAAGACCCCTCAGGACCGGGGCACCTGGTGAAGGCGAGGTACACGCCGCTGCAGGCCACGGTGCACGGAGCCGACGAGCAGGATTCCCCCTACCACGACAGATTGCGCGAGGCCGACTCCCTCGACGGCATGCCGGTGGTGGTGGCCGACCTGCACTCGGCGCTGGCCCCGATCCTGTGCGGCCTGTACGCGTCCAGGCCGGGCGCGCGGGTGGCGTACGTGATGCAGGACGGCGGGGCGCTGCCCGTCTGGTTCTCGATGGCGGCGGCCAGGCTGCGCGAGACCGGCTGGCTGGCGGGCGTGGTGACGGTGGGGCAGGCGTTCGGCGGCGATCTGGAGGCGGTGACCGTCCACACCGGGCTGCTGGCGGCCCGGCACGTGCTGGAGGCCGACGTGGCGATCGTCACGCAGGGGCCGGGCAATCTGGGCACCGGCACGCGGTGGGGGTTCTCGGGTGTGTCAGCGGGCGAGGCGGTGAACGCGGCCGGTGTGCTGCTGGGACGGCCGGTGGCGGCGCTGCGGGTCAGCGAGGGCGACCGGCGCGAGCGCCACTACGGCGTCTCGCACCACTCGCTGACCGCCTACGGCCGGGTCGCGCTGTCGTCGGCGGAGGTGCCGGTGCCGGTGCTGCCCGGCGAGTTCGGGGAGCGGGTCAGGGACCAGGCCGAGCTGCTGGCCGTACGGCACCGGCTCGTCCCGGTCCCGGTGGAGGGCCTGTACGAGGCGCTGCGGGAGTCGCCGGTCAGGCTCTCCACGATGGGCCGGGGCCTGGAGGAGGACCTGGCCTACTTCCTGGCCTCGGCGGCGGCCGGCCGGCTGGCTGCCTCGCTGCTCTCGTAGCCGTCACTGGAGTCGTAGCGGTCCTTGAACGTGAACGCCTCGGGGCTCGGCCCCTCGCTCCTGAGGCGCTCCAGCCGCCGCATGCCCTCCGCCAGGGAGGGGGTGTGACCTTCCTGGATCCACCACATCACCGAGTACGGCTCGGCCACGCGCAGGAACCACTCCCTGCGCCGGCGCAACACGCCCAGGTGGACGCTGCGGTAGGCGTAGTCCCACAGCGTCTCCAGTGACTCCCACACCGAGAAGTTGATCAGCAGAAGGTCGCCGTAGTCGTGCTGGACGGTCGCGGTGGGGTCACTCTCGCTCTCCTTGAGCCGCCAGACGAATCCTGGGGCCTGGTCGGCGACGGCGTTGACGGGTTCGAGCAGGTCGACGAACTCGGCGAGCTGAGGGCTGTCGATGGGCGCGCGCAGGTGGGCGACGTTGAGCTGGGCGAGATGCATGCGGCTCAGCACACCATCACCCATCTTCTATGTCAATATCCGTTTGTTTTAGAGTGGGCTCCGTGAGGGACACACAGCACTGCCCCGGCCGCGGATCCAGCCTCGCCCTGTCCGGATCGTCGCCGAGCCCTTCGAGCAGCCCCTGGCACAGGGCCAGGTTCATGGAGCACACCAGCAGCGGCTGCTCCCCGGCCAGCACGTGGAAGGGGCAGTTGCGCAGCCGCAGCGCACCGCCCTCGGCGTACGGCTCGTACCCGCGCTCGCGCAGCACCCGCTCCACCGGCTCGCCCCGGTGCCGCCGGGCGATCCTGGCGCCCGCGTCGCGCGCCGCCCGCTCGGCCCGCTCCTCGGCGCCGAGCCCGTCCACGACCTCGGCCAGGACCGAGGCGAGGGTGACGTAGTCGCGCGGCGGCAGGCTCACCGACCGCTCGCGCCCGGCCCTGCGGTAGACCTTCGCGGGCCGGCCGCTGCCCGGCCCCTTCCGCTCCTGCCGCCGGAAACCGCTCTCCAGCAGCCCGGCCTCGACGAGCTTGTCGAGGTGGTGACCGGCCAGCGTCCTGGACACGCCCGCGGCCTCGGCGGCCTCGCTGCGGCCCACGTCGCCGCCCCGGGAGGCGACGGCGTCGTACAGGCTGCGGCGGACGGGGTCGTGCAACAGGGCCAGCGCCTCCAGGTCGTCGCTACTCACAGCGGGAGTCTATGGCGGCGTCGCGCGGAGGGCGGCCGGCGGTCAGTACGCGGCGATGAGGTCCACGACGAAGACGAGCGTGTCGGAGCCCTTGATCCCGTACGCCGCGTGGCCGGCCGGGCCGTACCCGTAGGCGGGCGGGACGATCATCGCGACCCGGCTGCCCACCGGCACGCCGACCAGCGCCTTGTCCCAGCCCTTGATCACGCTGCCGTCGCCGAGCCTGAACGCCTTGGGCCCGCCGGTGCTCCAGGTGGCCTCGAAGACGCGGCGGCGGCTCCAGACGGCGCCCTCGTACTGGGTGACCACGAGCTGACCCGCCCGCGCCCTGTGCCCGTCGCCCCTGGACAGCACCTTGGCGGTGAACTGGGCGGGCGGCGCGGCCTCGGGTACGGACAGCGCGGGCTCGGCGCCGCCCTCGATCCGCACCCCGGCCAGCGTGTCTGCGCCCGCCTCGACCGAGACGCCCTTGTGGTGGGTGCCGAGGATGTCGACGACGTAGAACAGCTCGTCCTCCGCGCCGACGCCCTTCGGCGGGTGGGCCCCGAACCCGTCGGCGGGCGGGATCGCGGCGATGACCCTGCTGCCCACCCTGCGGCCCGTGAGCGCCCGTTCCAGGCCCGGCAGCAGCTCCCCCACCGGGAACGCGGCCGGGGCGCCCCGGTTGAAGCTGGAATCGACCAGGCGGTTGTCACGGCCGTCCCAGACGTGGGCGGTGTACTGGACGATGGCCACGTCGCCGGCGCCGAGCCGCTCGCCCTGGCCCGCGGCCAGCTCGTCCACCTGGAGGCCGCCGACGGGCCTGCCGTCGGGGAAGACGATCGTCGGACGGGCCCCGAACGCGCCGCCCACCGTCAGGTCCAGCTCCCCCGCGGCCGGCCCGCCCGTGCAGCCGGTCACCAGCGGGGACGCCAGCAGCAGGGCCAGCAGTGCGGCCAGTAGTGAGGGCCGCGGCAGCGGGGCACGGCGGCGCATCGGTCCTCCCAGTCCTCCCAGCCCCTCCCAGCCCTTCCCGGCATGGAGCGGCCCGGCGGCACCAAGCCGCCGGGCCTCGCGATGCTACCGCGTGGTAGGACCGCCCGTCAGCACGCCGCGGAAACCCCTTGGGGTCCCGGCCTGCGGCTCAGTAGGCGCCCAGCACGTCCACCACGAACACGAGCGTGCTGTTGGCGGGGATGCCCTGCTGCTCCTGGCTGCCGTAGCCCAGGTCCGGCGGGATGCTCAGCACGACGCGGCTGCCGATCGGCACCCCGGCCAGGCCCTTCTGCCAGCCCTGGATCACCTGGGCGAGCGGGAACTCGGCCGGCTGCCCCCGCTCCCAGCTCGAGTCGAACTGCTTGTCGGTGCCCCAGATCTTGCCCGTGTAGTGGACGATGAGCGTCTGGTCGGCCTCCGTCTTCTTGCCGGTGCCCTGGATGACGGTCTTGACGACGAGGTCCTTCGGCGCCTTCTCGTCGGTCTTGGTGGTCAGCGTGGGCGCCTTCTCACCGCCCGGGTTGTCGACCTTGACGCCCTCGATGGACTCGTCCGTCGCCTTACCCGTGGCGACCTTCAGCGGCGGCGGCTGGGTGCCGACCACGTCGAACACGAACACCTTGGTCGGCTCGGCCGGCGTGGTGGCCTGCTGCTCCGCCGGGACGGTGTCGTTCGCCAGCACGGCCAGCAGCCGGCCGCCATGCTTGATCTTGGTGAAGCCCTCCTGGAGCACCTGCGGGAGCTGCTCGTTCACCGCGATCGTCTCCGGCGCCTTGGTGTCGTAGGAGGAGCCCTGGACCGCGTTGCCCTGGCCGTCCCAGTTGTAGACGGTCAAGTTGACAATGACCCGATCGCCGGTTTTGACGCCGGTGCCGCCGCCGGGCTGGATCACCTCGTACGACGACGTGGTGGCGGGCTTGCCGGAGGGGAAGGTCACCGTGGGCTTGGCCCCCACGTTCCCGGCGACCTTGACCCCGGACGACCCGCCGGAGGGGGCGGCGGCGGTCGTGGCACCGTTTTCGGAGCCGCACGCGGCGGCGAACAAGATCAATGGCACGGCGGCCAGAACGGCCAGAGCGCGGCGCATGAGTTTCCCTCGGAAAGACGTCAGGTTCGCGTCACCTTACCCGACTTCCCGGTAGGGCCGAGGTAAACGGCCTGCCAGTTCCCGGTATGCCCACATGCGGCGGCACCCGGGTGGCGACACCCGCGAGGCCCGTATTGTCGCCACCCGCCGGAAGGCCGCTCCCCGTCGCGCGGGCCGGTCGGCCGTGTCCCGCCCCTGGCGCCCGGCCGGGACGGGACGGGCCGTCCGCGCGTGGGCTCACATTCCGGCGATCAGCTTGTCCACCCGCTCGTCCACGCTCCTGAACGGGTCTTTGCACAGCACCGTGCGCTGCGCCTGGTCGTTGAGCTTCAGGTGCACCCAGTCGACGGTGAAGTCGCGCCGCTTCTCCTGCGCCTTGCGGATGAACTCGCCGCGCAGCCGCGCCCTGGTCGTCTGCGGCGGCACCGACTTGGCCTCGAAGATCTTCAGATCGGACGCCACCCGCTCCACCGAGCCGCGCTTCTGCAGCAGGTAGAACAGGCCGCGCTTGCGGTGCACGTCGTGGTAGGCCAGGTCGAGCTGGGCCACTCGCGGCGAGGAGAGCGGCAGGTCGTACTTGCGCCGGTAGCGCTCGATGAGCTGGTATTTCGTCACCCAGTCGATCTCGCGCGCGACGAGGTCGAGGTTGCCGGTGTCGACCGCGTGCAGCGTGCGCTCCCACAGCTCCAGCACCCGGTGGGCGATCGCGTCGCCGCCCCGGCGGTCGACGAAGTCCTTCGCCTTGGACAGGTATTCCTGCTGGATCTCCAGGCTGGAGGCCTCACGCCCGTTGGCCAGGCGCACCCTGCGCCGCCCGGTCATGTCGTGGGAGACCTCGCGGATGGCCCTGATCGGGTTTTCCAGCGACAGGTCGCGCATCACGGTGCCCGACTCGATCATGCGCAGCACCAGGTCGGTGGCGCCGACCTTGAGCAGCATGGTGGTCTCGCTCATGTTGGAGTCGCCCACGATGACGTGCAGCCGGCGGAAGCGCTCGGCGTCGGAGTGGGGCTCGTCACGGGTGTTGATGATCGGCCGGGAACGGGTGGTGGCGCTGGAGACGCCCTCCCAGATGTGCTCGGCCCGCTGCGAGACGCAGTAGACGGCGCCGCGCGGTGTCTGCAGCACCTTCCCGGCCCCGCACACGATCTGCCGGGTCACCAGGAACGGGATCAGCACGTCGGCCAGCCGCCCGAACTCCCCGTGCCGGCCGACGAGGTAGTTTTCGTGGCAGCCGTAGGAGTTGCCGGCCGAGTCGGTGTTGTTCTTGAACAGATAGATGTCACCGGCGATGCCCTCTTCGCGCAGCCGCTTCTCGGCGTCCACGAGCAGGCCCTCGAGGATGCGCTCCCCGGCCTTGTCGTGGGTGACGAGCTCGATGACGTTGTCACACTCGGGAGTTGCGTATTCAGGATGGCTGCCCACGTCGAGATAGAGACGCGCGCCGTTGCGGAGGAAGACGTTGCTCGATCGGCCCCAGGACACGACCCGCCGGAACAAGTAGCGCGCGACCTCGTCGGGGGACAGCCTGCGCTGGCCCCTGAACGTGCAGGTCACGCCGTACTCGTTCTCCAGCCCGAAGATGCGACGATCCATCACCTCACACTATGCTCTCGGATCGGCGAGCGGGAGAGATCTTTCCCAGGTGTTTCCCATCGGGCCCCGCACGGCCCTGGTATGACCCCGTTCGTCCCCCACGTTTCTCCCCCGCCGCCGCATCCTTTCGCGCCCCCGCCCTCACGTGCGCATCCGCCCCCGCCCCCGCGTACGCGTTCGCGCCCGGTCCGCCGCCCGCTCTCGCGTGCGCCCCTCCACTCACGCTCGTCGCCCGCGCCCGCCCCCACGGGGCGCGGATCCCGCGGCGCGTGTCAGGGGGTGTAGATCTCCTGGACCTGGACGATCTGCCCGTTGTGGACGGTGATGAGCGCGGGCTGCCGACTGCGGTCGTGCCGCTCGATCAGCGTGGCCCTGGAGCAGCGCTTGGCGCCGAGGCCGGTGTCGCGGTCGACGGTGAGGCCGGTCATCGAGGCCGCGCACCCGTACGCGGACAGGAAGATCACGTCCTTGGCGACGGGCGAGGAGTAGGCCGTGACGTCGCCCTCGGGCGGGCCCTCGAAGTGGCCCTCGGTCTTGGTGCCCTTCCGCCACCGGATCGGCTCGTACTCGGCGACGCCGCCGTTCACGTAGGTGATCCAGCCGCGCAGGATGCCGTTGCGGCGAGAGCTGATGTGCTTGGTGAAGTCGTGCCCCGGATCGGCCTGGAAGGTGGTCCCGAACACCTTCGGCGCCTTGTACTTCGGGAACGCCGTCGACGTGCCGGACACCGCGGACAGCCGGGACACGGCAGACACGGCAGACGTGGCTGACGTGCCGGACGCAGTGGACGCGGCTGACGTGGTGGCGGCCTGTGCGGTCGCACCGGAGCTGAGCATCACGGCCGCCGCGGCACCCGCCGCGAGCAGGCCAGGCAAGTAGGTCTTCACGGATGTTGAGATCCTCGGCCACCCGAACGGGTTCAGGTGCCGGAGAGTGATTCAGCTCACACCGTCAGCCACCCTAACCTCACCTCCAGCACCCCACCTCCCCCCTCCACCAGCACCCCCACACGCCCAACCTCCCGCCGACCCCCCGGTTCACCAGCACCCCACGCACCCAAACCCCCGCCCACACCCGGTTCACCAGACCCCCACACGCCCAAATCCCACCCACACCCCAATCACCAGCCCGCCCGCACCTCCGCACCGCCAACACGCTGCCCGCGCCCCTGCCCCGCCGCCCCGGCCCTCCCCGCGAACAGCCAGCACGCGCCTTACCAAGCGGCCCGGCCCTCCCCGCGAACAGCCAGCACGCCCTTTACCGACCGGCCCGGCCCTCCCGTGGGCGGCTAACACCCCCAGCCTTGGGCGGCCGACGGACCGTCACCGTGGGGGTGCGGGCCCGTGTCGTCGTGCCCGGACGCGGGCGCCGGAGGCCACCGCATGGCGGCCTCCGGCGCGAGCGTTACGTGTTCTAGAGCGGCGACGATCCATCGTCGAGCGGGCCCTCAGGAGCCGTGGGCGGCGGGCCGGAGGGGGACTCCCCTGTGGAGCCGCCCGAGGACTCACCCTTGGAGTCGTTCTTGGAGTCGCCCTTGGAGCCGCTGGTCGAGCCGCCGCCGGAGCCCTCGGCGGACTCCCCGGACGGCGGTGAGCTGGGGGCGGGCGGCGGGGTGGAGGTCTGGGCGAGCAGCCGCTCCAGCCGGGCCCCGGTCAGCCGCAGGAACTTGCGGTGCTCGCGGTTGCGGTCGAGCACCGCCACCTCGAGCTGCCCCACCGGCGGACGCTCCCCGCCCGGCTCGGTCAGCGCCGTCAGCGCCACCTCCAGCGCGTCGGCCAGCGACATCGACTCGCGGTAGCGCTCCTTCAGCCGGGTCGCCACCGCCTCGGCCTGGCCGCCCATGGCCGCGAAACCGTGCTCGTCGAACACCGACCCGTCGAACGTGAGGCGGTAGATGGCGTCGCCGTCCTTGGTCTCGCCGACCTCGGCGACGACGACCTCCACCTCCAGCGACTTGATCGACTCGGTGAAGATGCGGCCCAGGTTGGAGGCGTAGAGGTTGGCCAGGCCGCGCCCGGTCACGTCGGAGCGGTCGTAGGTGTAGCCGTTGATGTCGGCGTAGCGGATGCCGCCGAGCCGCAGCTCCTCGAACTCGTTGTAGCGGCCCACCGCGGCGAACCCGATGCGGTCGTAGATCTCGCTGATCTTGTGCAGCGCCCGCGACGGGTTGGGCGCGACGAACAGGATGCCGTCGACATATTGGAGCACGACCACGGAACGGCCCCGCGCGATGCCCTTGCGCGCGTAGTCGGCCTTGTCCCGCATGATCTGCTCAGGGGACGCATATCCGAAAGGCATGGACACGTGTGGTGGTCCTTTCTAGCGCAGCGGGGCGATGGGGCCGTCGGGCGAGATCACGCGGGCGTCGAGCATCTGCTGCACGTGGCCGGCGACGTCGTCGTCGGACAGGCGGCGGAAGCCGTCGGCGTCGATCACGGACACGATGGGCCAGATCTTCCTGTTGACGTCGGGCCCGCCGGTCGCCGAGTCGTCGTCGGCGGCGTCGTAGAGCGCCTGGATCAGCGTCATCACGATGTCGTCGACCGACGCGCCGTCGCGGTAGAGCTTCTTCAGCGACCCGCGCGCGAAGATCGAGCCCGACCCGATCGCGTCGAATCTCTCCCGCTCGTACGGCCCCCCGGCCACGTCGTAGCTGAAGATGCGCCCCTCGTCCCTGACCGGGTCGTAGGCGGCGAACAGCGGGACCACCACGAGCCCCTGCATCGCCATGGCGAGGTTGCCCCTGATCATGGTGGCCAGCCGGTTGGCCTTGCCCTGGACCGACATCGTGCGGCCCTCGAGCTTTTCGTAGTGCTCCAGCTCGACACGGTAGAGGCGGGCGAACTCGATGCCGGTGCTGGCCGTGCCCGCGATGCCCATGCACGAGTAGTCGTCGGCCCGGAACACCTTCTCCACGTCACGCTGGGAGATGATGTTGCCGGACGTGGCCCGCCGGTCGCCCGCCATGATCACCCCACCGGCGAAGGTGGCGGCCACGATCGTGGTCGCGTGCGGAACCTGGTCGCCGATCGGGGTGGCCAGCACCTCTCCCCGCCGGGGCAGCAACTCAGGCGCATACGAGCTGACGAACTCCGTGAACGAGGAACTTCCGTTGTTCTGGAAAAGCTGGTTCACCAAGCCGACGGGCAGATCCCTGTGCGATGCCACGCGACTCCCTCCAAACGTTCAGTGTTCCTAGGGCGACCCTACTCATGTTGGGTTGCTGTCTGCACTTCCCACGATCAGCTCACGGCGAACCACCCAAATGTGCCGTCCGAAAGGCCCTGTTGGCGCGGAAGGTCGTGTTCGGATCGTTCTTTACGGCCGCCGCGGCCCGTGCGATTGTCGGTATGTCTGCACGTCCTGAACGGGAGGCCGACATGCCACTCCCCAGCCGACCTGCGCTGATCGGGGCCATCGCGGTACTCGCCCTCACCTCCTGCGGCACCGGCACGGGTTCGGGCACGGGTTCGGGCACGGGCACCGGCGTCACCCTCACCATCGCCGCCAACTCCATCGAGGGCGGGAAGAACTCGGAGACCGCCCAATGGATCAAGCAGTGGGTGATCCCCGAGTTCGAGCGGACCCATCCCGACGTCAAGGTGCTGTTCCAGCCCAGCGGGGTCGACGACGAGCAGTACAAGACCAAGCTCGCGCTCGACCTCAAGGCGAAGGCCGGCGCCGACGTCATCGACCTCGACGGCATCTGGGTCGGCGAGTTCGCGCAGGCCGGGTACATCAAGCCGCTGGCCGAGGTCGGCGGCGCCACCGTCGAGCAGTGGGAGGGCTGGGCCCAGATCCCGCAGGCCGTGCAGGGCCTCGGCATCTTCGACGGCAAGAAGTACGGCCTGCCCCAGGGCACCGACGGCCGCGTCCTGTTCTACAACAGGACCCTGTTCAAGAAGGCCGGGCTGCCCGAGACCTGGCAGCCCAGGAGCTGGCAGGAGATCGTCGACGCCGGCACCAGGCTCAAGGCCGCCGGCGTGCCCGTCCCCATCCAGATCAACGCCGGCACCGCCATGGGCGAGGCCACCACCATGCAGGGCGTGCTCCCCCTGCTGGCCGGCGCCGGAGCCGAGATCTACGCCGGCGGCAAGTGGGCCGGGGCCTCCCAGGCCATGAAGGACGTGCTCGGCTTCTACCGGCAGATCTACGGCGGCAGCGGCCTCGGCGACCCCAGGCTCCAGCAGGAGGCCAAGGGCCGCGACAAGTCCTTCACCCAGTTCGCCGAGGGCAGGATAGGCATCCTCGCCGAGAGCGACTACTTCTGGCGCTCCGTCATCGAGCCACAGGCCGGCGTCGCGCCCATGAAGGACCGCGACCAGGCCGTCGGCTACGCCAAGATCCCCGCCAGGCAGCCCGGCGCCGGGATCCGCGGCCAGGACTTCGTCAGCATGTCGGGCGGGGCCGTAAGAGTGCTCAACCCGTTCTCGAAGAACCCCCGGGCGGCCTGGAACCTGCTGGCCTTCATGCACTCCGCCGCCGCCACCAAGTCGCAGCTCGCCGGGCAGGTGCGGATCAGCTCACGCGCCGACGTCAACGACGAGGTGCTCCCCGCCGATCCGATGCTCAAGTACATCGCCGACGAGATCCTCCCCCTGACCGCCTACCGGCCGGGGCTGGCCGTCTACCCGCAGGTGTCCGCGGCCCTGCAGGAGGCCACCGCCGCCGTCGTCAGCGGTACGGGCGCCGACGAGGCGGCCATCGCCTACCAGGGCGAGCTGGAGGAACTGGTCGGCGGCGCGGCCAACATCGGCGGCTGACGCCACGCGGCCAGGTGCGGCTCCGCGGCCCTCGGCACCACCTCCCAGCAGGACATACTGGGACCATGGGCACCACGTCCGCCAGGCGCTGGATCCTGCACCTCGACCTCGACCAGTTCATCGCGGCCGTCGAGCTCCTGCGGCATCCCGAGCTGCGCGGCAGGCCCGTCGTCGTCGGCGGCTCAGGCGACCCCACCCAGCCCCGTACGGTCGCCGCCACCGCCACCTACGAGGCCCGCGAGCACGGCGTGCACTCCGGCATGCCGCTGCGCACCGCCCTGCGGCGCTGCCCGGAGGCCGTCTTCCTGCCCAGCGACCCGCCCGCCTACGAGGCCGCCTCAGCGCGTGTCATGGCCGTCCTGCGCGACTTCCCCGTGCTCGTCGAGGTCTGGGGCTGGGACGAGGCCTTCCTCGGCGCCACCACCGACGACCCCGAGGCCCTCGCCGCGGCCCTCCAGCACGCCGTACGCGCCCGCACCCGCCTCGACTGCTCCATCGGCATCGGCGACAACAAGCACCAGGCCAAACTCGCCTCAGGGTTCGCCAAGCCCGCCGGGATCCACCGCCTCACCGGCGACAACTGGGCCGAGACGATGAACCACCGGCCCACCGACGCCCTCTGGGGCATCGGCGCCAGGACCGCCAAGAAGCTCGCCGCCCTCGGCCTGCGCACCGTAGCCCAGCTCGCCGCCGCCGACCCCGCCGAGCTGGCCCGTCACTTCGGCCGCACCAACGGCCCCTGGTACCGCTATCTCGCCCTCGGCAAGGGCGAGGCCGAGGTCGTCACCACCCCCTGGATCGCCCGCGGGCACAGCCGGGAGACGACCTTCACCTACGATCTCACCGACCCGGCCGAAGTGCCCCGCCACATCACCGACCTCGCCGAACGGGTCACCCGCGACGCCGCCGACGCCGGTCGCGAGATCATCCGGGTCTCGGTCAAGATCCGCACCACTCCGTTCCTGACGCGTACCCGCCAGGCCAAGCTCCCCGCGCCCACCACCGACCCCGCCACCGTCACCCGCGCCGCCCTCGACCTCCTGGGCCGCCACGACCTCACTCGCCCGATCCGCCTGCTCGGCGTGGCCGTCGAGTACACCATGCCCGACCCCTGACCACGCTCACCCCCGCCATAACACCCCCACAGAACCCCGCCTGAGCCTCGCCCCGCGAGCGGGCGCGACAGAGAATGCCCCGGACCTGCCCGCCCTGGAGACCGTGGCCGGCGAACACGCCCGGGACGACCCGTCAGATGGCGCGGAGCCCGCCCTGGCGGGGCGAGCGTGCGCTCGAAGCCGTCGTCTTCGCTGCTGTCCGTAACGCTGTCTTTGCCGCTGTCTTCGATGCTGTCTTCGATGCTGCCGTCGACGTCGTTGACGCCGTGGCGGTGCTGGAGCGGACGGTCCGCTCCCGGGTTTCCCGACCTCGTTCGCGCGTCACGAAGGCGTGACACGACTCGCGAGAGCGCTTACTGCCCGCCCTTCTGCACGTACGACCGGACGAACTCCTCGGCGTTCTCTTCGAGGACCTCGTCGATCTCGTCCAGAATCGCGTCGACGTCGTCGGTGAGCTTCTCCTGCCGTTCCTGGACGTCGGGCGCCGCCGAGGCCTCGGTCTCCTCGACTTCGGACTCGCGCCGACCTGCCTGCTTCTGACCGCCGGTGTCCTTGGTTGCCATGTCGTACCTCCGCTTGGGGGACTGCCTCTACCGCATATCTTCCCCGAACCGGGCGACATTTCGCGCCGATCGCCCAGTGATCTTGCGTGGTTGACTGGATAGCGCTGCTATCCAATAATGAATCCCCGACCACGTAGGAGGTTGAGATGTCCCCTTTGTCGCTGAGTACGGCAGGTGTGCTCCTCATCACAGTCCCGTTGGTGGCCTTCGGCGGCGTGTCGCTGCTGTCGTTCCTCATGCGGAACGTCCCCGGCTACCTCGACAACCCCGTACGCCGCGGCCTGTGGCGGGCCGGTCACGCCCACGCGGGCGTGCTGGTGCTGTTCGCCCTGGTGGCGATGGTGTACGTGGACCAGGCGGCGCTGCCCGACCCGGTGAAGGCGCTGACCAGGACGCTGATCGTGGCCGCGCCGATCCTGATGCCGCTGGGGTTCTTCCTGTCGGTGGTGCGACCGCGTGACACGAAGCCGAGCAGGCTGATCTGGCTCACCGTGGCGGGTGGCGTGGGCCTCGCGGCGGGCACGCTGACGCTGGGGATCGGCCTCCTGTGAAGCGCCGGTGAGCGGGGGCGGGGTGGGTCAGTCGCCGCCCGTGAGCGCGGCGACGAGGTCGGCGGCGGTGTGGCAGCGGTCGAACAGCTCGCCCACGTGGGCCTTGGTGCCACGCAGGGGTTCGAGGGTCGGGACGCGCTGGAGCGACTCTCTGCCCGGGATGTCGAAGATGACGGAGTCCCACGAGGCCGCGGCCACGGACTCGCTGTACTGGCGCAGGCAGCGGCCACGGAAGTAGGCCCGGGTGTCGCTGGGCGGGTGCTCCACGGCCCGCTGGACGTCGTCCTCGGTGACCAGGCGCTGCATGCGCCCGCGGGCGACGAGCCGGTTGTAGAGGCCGCGGTCGGGGCGGATGTCGCTGTACTGGAGGTCGACGAGCTGGAGCCGGGGGTGGGACCAGGCGAGGCTGTCGCGGCTGCGGTAGCCCTCGAGCAGCTCGAGCTTGGCGACCCAGTCGAGCTCGCGGGAGAGCTGCATGGGGTCTTCCGCGAGGCGGGTGAGCACGGACTCCCACCGGTCGAGGACGTCCTTGTTCATCTCCTCCTGGGCGGTGCCGCGCTCCTCGACGTATTTGCGGGCCTGCTCCAGGTATTCCATCTGGAGCTGGATGGCGGTGAGCCGGCGGCCGTCGCGCATGGGGATCTCGTAGCGGCAGCTCGGGTCGTGGGAGACGGCCCGCAGGGCCTGCACGGGGTTTTCGACGGCGAGGTCGCGGGTGAGGAAGCCCTCCTCGATCATGGCGAGGACCAGGGCGGTGGACCCGAGCTTCAGATACGTGGAGATCTCGGACATATTGGCGTCGCCGATGATGACGTGCAGCCGGCGGTACTTCTCGGGGTCGGCGTGCGGCTCGTCGCGGGTGTTGATGATGGGCCGCTTGAGCGTGGTCTCCAGGCCCACCTCGACCTCGAAGAAGTCGGCGCGCTGGCTGATCTGGAAGCCCTCGCCCCTGGAGTCCTGGCCGATGCCGACCTTGCCGGCCCCGACCACGACCTGCCGGGAGACGAAGAACGGGGTGAGGTGCCGAACGATGTCGGCGAACGGGGTCGCGCGCCGCATCAGGTAGTTCTCGTGGCAGCCGTAGGAGGCGCCCTTGGCGTCGGTGTTGTTCTTGTAGAGCTGGATGGGCGCGTTGGAGGGGACGGCGGACGCGCGGGTGGCGGCGTCGTACATGACCCTCTCGCCGGCCTTGTCCCAGATGACGGCCGCCCTGGGGTTGGTGCACTCGGGCGAGCTGTATTCGGGGTGGGCGTGGTCGACGTAGAGCCGGGCGCCGTTGGTGAGGATGACGTTGGCCAGCCCGAGGTCCTCGTCGGTGAGCTGGCTGGAGTCGGCCACCTCCCTGGCCAGGTCGAAGCCGCGCGCGTCGCGGAGCGGGTTTTCCTCCTCGAAGTCCCACCGCGCTCTGCGCGCGCGGGCCGCCGAGGCGGCCAGGTAGGCGTTCACGACCTGTGAGGAGGTCACCATCGCGTTGGCGCCTGGCTGGCCGGGTACGGAGATGCCGTACTCGGTCTCGATCCCCATCACCCGACGCACCGTCATGCAACACCCTCTGTTCGTCCGGGTCTGTCTATCCGCCGTTTATATGCCCGAGCCTATGCCCTTCACAGTGCCCCAGGGTCACAGAGTTATGGCACCGACGCCTTTTCCACCCCTACGACCGGAGCTGACGTGATTTGTGCGGATCTGCGGGGCTTGAGTAGCCGCTGGATGGGGCGTTCGGCAAAGGAGTAGACCAGATACGACACGACGATCGCGGCCACCGTCGTGACCGTGGCCACGGCCCAGGGCGGCAGGTTCCCGGTGAGCAGCGGGATCAGGGCCACCGCGACGACGCTATGGAACAGGTAAAGCGGGTATGTCGTGCCGCCGAGCGCGGTGAGCGTCCGGGACGGCTTGAGCCGGAGCAGGCCGAGCGCCACGAGGGACGTCACGACGAAGATCAGGGTGATGGTGATGATCACACCGGTGTCGGTGACGGGCATGTTCTTGAACCCGGCCACTTCGATGCGGCCGTGCACGCGGTCGAGGGCGGATTGGATGGACAGCGCGTACCCGGCGGCGACGTAGAGCCACGGGAGCCAGGCGCTGCCGTGTTTGTGGATGAGGTACAGGGCCATGCCGGCGATGAAGTAGGGCGCGTAGTTGGGCATGACGATCTCGTTGACGAGGTCGCTGACGGCGGTGTCGTCGAATGACCTCGCGCCGACCACCGCGGCCAGCCAGACGCCGCAGAAGACCAGCACCCGCCCGTACGTCACCCCGACGATCACCAGGATGGAGATCAGCAGGTAGAAGCGCAGCTCGGCCCAGAGCGACCAGTAGACGCCGCTGGCATCGGTGATCTTGAATAACCGCTGGAACATGGTGGCGTTCACCAGGTATTCACCTGGGGAAAGTTTTGGGTCCAGCGCCTTGGCCCCGGTCAGGCCGTAGAGGGCGGCGACGGCGGCCAGGCTGAGCCAATAGGCGGGGTAGAGCCGTACGAGGCGGGAGCGGGCGAACGCGCCCAGGCCGCGCCCCCAGACGCTCATGAGGATGACGAACCCGCTGATGATGAAGAACAGCTCGACGCCCAGGATGCCCAGCCCCGCGACCGGGGCCAGCGCCGGGAACAGCTCGGCGGGCCGATCCCCCCACACCGACGCGTAGGCGACCAGGTAGTGGAAGGCGACGACGGCCAGGGCGGCGAGAAAACGCAGGAGGTCGAGTTCGGCCAGCCGGCCGTCTCCGCGAGCGTGTTTCGGCCGGTTCGGTGCGTGCACGCCATATTGGACGTAACTCCGATCACTTTGGTTCCACCGGACCCTCAGTTCCCACCAGCAACACCTGGGAGGCGTCGTCGAGGGCGAGCGCGGCGCGGGCGGAGGGGGTGAGGGCGAGCAGCCCGGCGGCTCCGGCGGCCCCGCACTCGGACAGCGCCACGTCGTGACCGGCGAGCAGGCGGGCGGCGCCGGCGGCCTGCTCGTCGCTGATGGTGACGTAGAGATCGGCCAGGTGCCCCAGGAGGCGGTGGGCGAGCAGGGACGGCTCACGGCAGTCGAGCCGGCCGAGGGTCGTGTGGCCGCCGGGGACGCGGACGGGGTGACCGGCGCGGGCGCTCTCCAGAAGGCAGGGCGCGCCGTCCGGCTCGACGACGACGATCCTGGGCCGCTCGCCCCACCGGTCGCGTACGTACCCGGCCGCGGCGGCGGCCAGCCCACCCACCCCCGCCTGGACGAACACGTGCGTGAACGACGCCCCCGGAGGGTCGGCCAGCTCGTCGAACAGCACGCTGTAGCCCCGCATGACGTCCAGGGGGACGCCGGTGTAGCCCTCCCACGAGCTGTCGGCCACGAGCCGCCAGCCGTGCTCCCGGGCGGCGTCCGTGGCGGCCGCCATGCTGGCCTCGTAGTCGTGGCCGCTGCGCCGTACGTCGGCGCCGAGGCCGCGCAGCCGGTGCGCGAACGCCTCGGGGACGCCCTCGCTGAGATACACCACGCAGGGCACGCCCACCTCGGCGGCGCCGGCGGCGACGGAGATCCCGTGGTTCCCGGCGCTGGCGCAGACGAACGGGGCGCCGCCGGGGTCGCGCTCGGCCAGCAGGTGCACGGCGTACGCGCCGCCGAGCGCCTTGAAGCTGCCCAGCCCCATGCGCCCGCTCTCGTCCTTGACGTGCACGGCCCCGGTCCCGGCCAGCCCGGGGATGGTGTGGACGGGTGTCGGCCGGTAGCCGGGGTGCCGGGCGAAGCGGGCGCGGGCCAGACGGGCGTGCTCGGCGCCGATGAGCGCGCGGTCGTGGGCGGTGTACGGGGCGCGGGCGGGGTTCAGGTACTCCATGATCGCCATGCTAGGCGTGGCACCCCCGCTCCCCCAGGCAACGCGGCGACCGACGACCGAGACGCGGGGTGCGCGGGTGGGTGCTGGGCGTGGGGTGCGGGTGCGGGCGCCGGTTCAGGCGCCGTCCTGGGCGGCGGCGACGGCTGCCTGGCCGAGGCTGAGTCCGCCGTCGTTCGGCGGCACCCGTACGTGCGTCAGCACCCGGAACCCGGCCGCCCGCAACCGCTCGGCGGTGCGTTCGAGCAGCAGCGCGTTCTGGAAGACCCCGCCGGACAGCGCGACGGCGGTCAGCCCGGTGGACTGCCGGATCGCGGCGCAGGCGCGGGTGACGACGGCGGCCAGCCCGTTGTGGAAGCGGCCCGCGATGACACCGCTGTCCACCCCGGCGGCCAGGTCCGCGGCGGCGGCGCGTACCAGGTCGCCGGACTGCACGACGAGCGGGCCCGCCCCGGTGACCTCGGCGGGGTAGACGCCGGTCTCCGCGGGGTCGGCCCGCTGTTCGAGCTCGATGGCGGCCTGCCCCTCGTACGAGATCCTGTCGCGGATGCCGAGCAGCGCCGAGACGGCGTCGAACAGGCGGCCGGCGCTGGAGGTGAGCGGCGAGTTGAGCCCGCCGGCGGCCAGCCGCAGCACGTCGGCCCAGTGGTCGGCGTTGCGTTCCGCCACGGCCAGGCCGGGGTGCTCGTCGCGCAGGTAGGCGGCGGCCATGCGCCACGGCTGGCGGATGGCCGCGACGCCGCCGGGCATGGGGACCTGGGCGAGGTGGCCGAGGCGTTCGTAGCCGGTCAGGTCGGCGCGCAGGAACTCGCCGCCCCACAAGGTGCCGTCGGGGCCGTGGCCCAGCCCGTCGAAGGCGACGCCGATAACGGGGCCGCGGTCGCCGTTGTCGGCCAGGCAGGACGCGATGTGGGCGTGGTGGTGCTGGACGGCGACGTGGTCGACACCGGCGATCTCCAGGGCGTGCCGGGTGGACAGGTAGTCGGGGTGCGGGTCGTACGCCACGACCTCGGGACGGATGCCGAACAGGCCGCAGAAGTGCTCGATGCCGTCGGTGAAGGCGCGCAGCGTGTCGTGGTTCTCCAGGTCGCCGAGGTGCTGGGAGACGAACGCCCGCCGGCCCAGGGCCAGGCAGAAGGTGCTCTTCAGCTCGGCGCCGCAGGCGAGCACGGGCCTGCGTACGGTGCGGCGCAGGGCGAGCGGCTCGGGCGCGTAACCGCGGGCGCGGCGCAGCACGGTGACCCCACCGGCGAGGGGCCGTACGACGGAGTCGTCGGCACGGGTGTGGATGGGGCGGTCGTGGGTGAGGAAGGCGTCGGCGATGCCGCCGAGGCGGGTCAGTGCGTCGGCGTCCTCGTACGCGATGGGCTCGTCGGAGACGTTGCCGCTGGTCAGCACCATGGGCTCGGCGAGCTCCGCGAGCAGCAGGTGGTGCAGGGCCGTGTAGGGCAGCATGATCCCGAGGCTGCGGTTGCCGGGCGCGACGGAGGGTGCGACGGCCGCGCCGGAGCGGCGGGGCAGCAGCACGACGGGCCTGGCCCGGCCGGTGAGGAGCGCCGCGGCGCTGTCGTCGATCTCGCACAGCCTGCGGGCCTGGCGGAGGTCGGCGACCATCACCGCGAACGGCTTCTCCTCTCGGTGCTTGCGTCCGCGCAGGGCCGCGACGGCCCGTTCGTCGGAGGCGGTCACGGCCAGGTGGTAGCCGCCCAGCCCTTTGACGGCGACGACGCGCCCGGCGCGCAGCAGGGTGGCGGCGCAGGCGACGGGGTCGCCGCACAGCTCGGTGCCGCGGGCGTCGCGCAGCCGCAGCCGGGGGCCGCAGGCGGGGCAGCAGGTGGGCTGGGCGTGGAAGCGGCGGTCGGCGGGGTCGTGGTATTCGCGGGCGCAGTCTTCGCACATGCCGAACCCGGCCATGGTGGTCAGCGGCCGGTCGTAGGGGACGCCGCGGACGATGGTGAAGCGGGGGCCGCAGTCGGTGCAGTTGACGAACGGGTAGCGGTGGCGGCGATCGCCGGGATCGGCGAGTTCGCGCAGGCAGCCGTCGCAGGTGGCGGTGTCGGCGGAGACGAGCGCGCGGCCCGGCCCTGCCGGGTCGCTGGCCGCGATCGTGAACCCGCTGTGCCCGGCGGGCTCGCCGCTGACGACGGTGACGCGTTCGATCTCGGACAGGGCGGGGGCGTCGCGTTCGAGCGCGGTCAGGAACTCCTCGACTCCGGCGAGGGCCCCCTCGACCTCGATGTGCACGCCGTTCACGTCGTTGTGCACCCGCCCGGCCAGGCCCAGCCGGTTGGCGAGGCAGTAGACGAAGGGGCGGAACCCGACCCCCTGGACGATGCCCTCCACGTGCACGTCCACCCGTTTGAGCGTGGTCATCTGCCAAGTGTGCGCCTGATCGGGGTGACGCGCATGCCTATCGGCCGTGTCGGCGCGCCTTGTGGCCGGGCCTCTCACCGGCCTCCGGCGCGTACGGCGGGCGGGCGACCCAGGAGCGACCCAGGAGCGGCCCGGGAGCAGGCCGGGAAAGGCGGCAGGGCCGCGCCACACGTATGGTGCGCGGCCCTGCCGTCCAGGGGGCCTTACAGGTATTGGCCGGTGTTGGCGACGGTGTCGATGGACCGGCCGGCTTCGGTGCCCTGCTTGCCGGAGACCAGCGTGCGGATGTAGACGATCCGCTCGCCCTTCTTGCCGGAGATGCGGGCCCAGTCGTCGGGGTTGGTGGTGTTGGGCAGGTCTTCGTTCTCGGAGAACTCGTCCACGCAGGCCGTGAGCAGGTGCTGCACCCGCAGGCCCTTCTGGCCGCTGTCGAGGAACTGCTTGATCGCCATCTTCTTGCCCCGGTCGACGATGTTCTGGATCATCGCGCCGGAGTTGAAGTCTTTGAAGTAGAGCACTTCCTTGTCGCCGTTGGCGTAGGTCACCTCGAGGAAGCGGTTTTCCTCGCTCTCGGTGTACATGCGCTCGACGACGCTCTGGATCATCCCCTGGATCGTGGCCTCGCGGGAGCCGGAGTGCTCCGTGAGGTCCTCGGGGTGCAGGGGCAGATCGGCGACGAGGTACTTCGAGAAGATGTCCTTGGCCGCCTCGGCGTCCGGCCGCTCGATCTTGATCTTGACGTCCAGGCGGCCGGGCCGCAGGATCGCCGGGTCGATCATGTCCTCGCGGTTGGAGGCGCCGATGACGATGACGTTCTCCAGGCCCTCGACGCCGTCGATCTCCGACAGGAGCTGAGGGACGATGGTGTTCTCCACGTCGGACGACACGCCGGAGCCCCGGGTGCGGAAGATCGAGTCCATCTCGTCGAAGAACACGATCACCGGTGTGCCCTCCGAGGCCTTCTCACGAGCGCGCTGGAAGACCAGGCGGATGTGCCGCTCGGTCTCGCCGACGTACTTGTTGAGCAGCTCCGGGCCCTTGATGTTGAGGAAGAAACTCTTGCCGGACTGGCCGGTCTTCTCCGCGACCTGCTTGGCCAGGGAGTTGGCGACCGCCTTGGCGATGAGCGTCTTGCCGCAGCCGGGCGGGCCGTAGAGCAGCACGCCCTTCGGGGGACGGAGCTTGTGCTCGCGGAACAGGTCGGCGTGCAGGTAGGGCAGCTCGATGGCGTCCCTGATCTGCTCGATCTGCCGCGACAGGCCGCCGATCTCCTCGTAGGAGATGTCGGGGACCTCTTCGAGCACCAGCTCTTCGACTTCGGACTTGGGTATGCGCTCGTAGACGTAGCCCGAACGAGGCTCGAGCAGCAGCGAGTCGCCCGCCCTGATGGGCTGGCCGACCAGCGACTCGGCCAGTCGCACGACGCGCTCCTCGTCGGCGTGCGAGATGACCAGGGCCCGCTTGCCCTCGTCGAGCAGTTCTTTGAGCATCACGATCTCGCCGACCTCTTCGTAGCCGAGAGCCTCGACCACGTTGAGCGCCTCGTTGAGCATGACCTCCTGGCCACGCCGGAGCGAGTCGACGTCGACGGCCGGGCTGACGTTCACCCGGAGCTTGCGGCCGCCGGTGAACACCTCGATCGTGCCGTCTTCTCTGGCCTCCAGGAAGGTGCCGAAACCGGACGGCGGCTGCGCCAGCCGGTCGACCTCCTCCTTGAGGGCGACGATCTGGTCCCTGGCCTCCTTGAGGGTTGCCACCAGGCGCTCGTTCTGGCCGGTCACGGCCGCGAGATTCGCCTGTGCCTCATGAAGACGCTCTTCGAGGACCCTGGCCTGACGGGGTGACTCGGCCAGCTTCCGCCTCAGCGCGGTGATCTCCTCCTGGAGGAAGGAGACCTGTGTTGAAAGATCAGCGACCTCCCGTTCGCGCTGCGCGGCTCGAGCCTCAGCATCATCGCGAGCTGCCACGCCCCGTCACCTCCTTCCCAGTCGAGGGCGACTACTAAGGACCTTACCTATCTCGGGCCCCTCCGTAACCTGGCCGGGCAGTGTTCGTAGAGTGACATCCAGTATTCGTTGAATAATCCTCAATAGTGCGTTTAATACTCCCAGCATCTCAACACGGCGATCTGTTCCCGTGTCACGCACGAGCGCACCCTCGTGGCCAAATTGTCATAGTTCTTCGGTGGTCCCCTTCGGTCGTCGACGGCGCGGCGGCGGGGTCACGCCGTCGGCCATGCGGCGGGCGGTGACCAGGAACCCGGTGTGGCCGATCATCCGGTGATCGGGCCGCACGGCGAGCCCTTCCACGTGCCAGTCGCGAACCAGGGTCTCCCACGCATGCGGCTCGGTGAAACACCCATGATCGCGAATGGCCTCGACCGTCTTGGACATCTGCGTCGTTGTAGCCACATAACAGCAGATCACGCCGCCGGGGGTGAGCGCCTTGGCCGCCGCGTCGACGCACTCCCAGGGGGCGAGCATGTCGAGGATGACGCGGTCGACGTCGATCTCGTCGATGGAGGCCACCAGGTCGCCGACGACCAGGCGCCAGTTGTCGTCCATGGGCCCGCCGTAGAACTTCTCCACGTTCTTGCGCGCGACGTCGGCGAACTCCTCGCGGCGCTCGTAGGAGGTGACGTGCCCGCCGGGGCCGACCGCGCGCAGCAGGAAGCACGTCAGCGCGCCGGAGCCGACACCGGCCTCGACGACGCGGGCCCCGGGGAAGACGTCGGCCATGCCGACGATCATCGAGGCGTCCTTGGGGTAGATGACGGCCGCCCCGCGCGGCATGGCCAGCGTGTAGTCCTGCAGCAGATGCCGGAAGGCGAGGTATTGGGTGCCGCCGGAGGAGCGCACGACGGAGCCCTCGGGCTGCCCGATCAGGTCGCTGTGCGGGATGGCGCCCTTGTGGGTGTGGAAGACGCCGTCCTCTTTGAGCGTGATCGTGTGGCGCTTGTTCTTGGGGTCGGTGAGCTGCACCTGATCACCCACCTGGAAAGGCCCATGCCTGCGGAAACCCATGGCGGCAAGGGTATAGGGCTTTCACGTGCGTCAGGACGCGCGATATCTATGGGGGATGCTCCCGCGCGACGTGATCTCGACCGGCTCCCTGATCCTGCGGCCCCCGGTGAAAGCCGACGCCGAGGCGATCGTGAAAATGTGCGACGACCCGGTGACGGCCCGGTTCATGCCGCTGCTGCCGCGTCCTTACACCCGGGAACACGCGCTCGCCTACGTCAAGGACGCCGCGGCCACGTGGCACGACGGCGGCGCCGAGTACACGATCACGCAGGACGGGCGGTTCGCCGGCTCGATCGGGGTGCGCCCGCCGGACCACTGGGGGGTGACGGAGCTGGGCTACCTGGTGGCGCCGTGGGCGCGGGGCGGTGGCCTGGCCGCGACGGCGGCGCGCGGGGTGACCGACTGGCTGTTCGACCAGGGGGTGCGCCGGGTCGAGCTGCAGGCCGAGGTGGAGAACGTGGCGAGCCTGCTGGTGGCGTTGAGAGCGGGTTTCCGCGAGGAGGGGCGGCGGCGGGACGCCAAGCGGCTGCGTGACGGGCGGTTCGCCGACTTCGTGATGTTCGGCAGGCTGCGCGGGGAGGGGGCGGAGCGGGTCGAGCCGTACCTGCCGTTCTTCGAGGGCGGGGAGCTGGGCGACGGCGTGGTGCGGCTGGCGCCGATGGCGGCCGGGGACGCCGAGGACTACCACCGGATGATCAGCGATCCCAGCGTGACGGCGTACGCGGTGACTCCGGCCACGACGCTGGAGGACGACGAGCGGCGCTGCCGCTGCACCGGCTACTGGTGGGTGTCGGGCCAGCGGGTGGAGCTGGCGGTCAGGGACGCGGCCTCCGGGGCGTTCGCCGGGCACGTGCAGCTCGTACAGGTGGCGCCGGCGCTGGGGCAGGCGATGATCGGCTACTCGCTGGCGCCGTCCTTCCGTGGCAGGGGCTTCATGACGCGGGCGGTCCGGCTGCTGGTGGAGTGGGCGTTCTCGAGCACGCCGCTGCACCGGATCGTGGCGGGGACCGACGCGGGCAACACGGCCTCGCAGGCGGTGCTGGAACGGACCGGGTTCCTGCGGGAGGGCCTGCACAGGGAGCTGTTGCCCAAGCCGGACGGGAGCCGGGCCGACGACGTGCAGTGGGCCGTGCTGCGCCCGTCGGGCAGATCCGGGAACGGGGCCGCGCAGGCAGCGGGCCGGGATCCTCGGCACGGGGCGGCCGGGGCCTGACCGGCGCCTTCGAGCCGGGCCGCATCCAGGTGATGCGGACGTCCGGTTGGGGCCCGAATCCTCGTCGGGGACGCGATTCCGCGCCGCCCGTTTCCGAAAGGCCTTCCCCATTTCCGAGCTGAACAAGATATACCTAGAATTTCCGGAAATGGCGTCCCCGACGGGCGTCTCCCAAGCGCCGCTGAGTCTGGGACGGCAAGGCCGCCCCAGACGGACCGGCACGGACGAACCGGCACGGACGAACCGGCACGGACGAACCGGCACGGACGGACCAGCGCGGACGGACCGGCACGCGGGCGGACCAGCGCGGGCATTGTGACGGAGACGGCGGGCACTGCGAGACCGCCTGAGCGGTAGCGTGCCGTTTCGTGCGGATTCTCATCGTGGGCGGGAGCGGGTTCCTGGGCGCCGAGCTGGTTCGGTTGTGCGCCGAGCGAGGTCATGACGTGGGGGCGACCCATCTGTCCCGGCCCGGCGGTCACCCGCGCGCCGAATGGCTCCCGATGGACGTGCGTTCACGCGACGACGTGCTCTCCGTGCTCGGCGCGTTCCGGCCCGAGGTGACGATCAACGCCGCCTACCGCCAGGCCGACTGGGCGACCACGGCGGACGGCGCGGCGCACGTGGCCGCGGCGGTCGCGCGGGCAGGCGGGCGGCTGGTGCACGTCTCCAGCGACGCCGTCTTCTCCGGCGACGCGCCCCGGTACGACGAGACGTGCCCGCCCGACCCGGTCACCCCGTACGGGGCGGCCAAGGCGGCGGCCGAGACCGCCGTACGGGCCCTGCTGCCCCGCTCCGCGATCGCCAGGACCTCGCTGATCATCGGGGACGGCGGCTCACCCCACGAGGCGCTGGTGCGCTCTCTGGCCTCGCGTTCGGGCCATGCCGCCCAGCCCGGCGGGGCGGGCGCGAGCGGCCCGGTGTTGTTCACGGACGACGTGCGCTGCCCCGTACACGTCGGCGACCTGGCGGCGGCGCTGCTGGAGGTGGCCGTGCGAGGGCTGTCCGGCGTGCGGCACGTGGCGGGGGCCGACGCGCTGACCCGGTACGAGCTGGGTGTGCTGATCGCCCGCAGGGACGGCCTGGACCCCGCGCGCCTGCCCTCGGGACGCCGGGCCGACGCCGGGGTGCCGGGCCCGCTGGAGGTGCGCCTGGACTGCACGGCCACGCAGCGGCACCTGACGACCCGCCTCCGCGGCACGACCCGCCTCCGCGGCGCCCGCGAGTTCCTCACACCCGCCTGAGGCACCCCCGGACGGCGACGGCTCACGTGACGACACCACCGGACGCGTGCCAAGGCGAGCGCCAGGCCCAGGCGCGTCGCAGAGCCCCGCCCCCGCACGTGTCCCACGCCCGAGACGTACCGAGCCCGCCCCGCGCGTCCCGCGCTCGAGATGTGCGGAGCCCGCCCTCGCACGTCTAGGGCGTGCGCGGGTCGAGGCGGACGTCAGCCCATCCGGCTAGCCTCGGTGCGCCTCGAAGCGGAGGGTGCGGGAGACCCCCACGCGCACTGTCGTGCCGGGTGCGATCGTGACGGGCTCGTTGGGTGGGATGTCGTAGAAGTTGGGGTCGCCGGGCGGCTGGATCTGGGTGCCGTTGACCGAGCCCAGGTCCACCAGGTTGACGTCCCAGCCGTCGAGCGCGACCCGCAGGTGGCGGCGCGAGACCGAGCCGTCGGGGCTGGTGACCTTGGCGGGCCTGGCGGTGCCCCCCGCCACCTCCGGCGCGCGCTCGGGGTCGCGCCCCAGCAGGTAGTCGCTCTCCAGCGGCAGCGCCGTGCCGTCGTCGAGGATGAGGACGCCGAGCGAGGGCCGCGGGCCCTTGTAGGGGACGAGGGTGCGCTGCACCAGGGCGATGCCGCAGACCGCGCAGTAGGGCACGCGGGGGTCGTTGAAGTGGTCGTTCTTGCAGTCGACCCCGTAGACCAGCGGGCGGTCGCCGTGCTGCTCCGGCTGCTGCTCCTGCTGGGGCGGCGGGCCGGGGTGGTCGAAGTGGTCGGGCTGGCCGAGCAGCGGCGGTGCGGGCTGATCGTAGTGGTCGGGCGGGCCCAGGTGCTGCGGGACCTGCGGGTCCGGGGCGCCGTTGCCGGCGGGGAGCGGCTCGTCGTAGGAGGGGAACTGCTGCTCGGGCAGGGACGCGGGCTGCTCCGTCGAGGGCTGGAACGAGGGCTCGTGCGGCGGCGGATAAGGCGGCTCGTGCGAGGGCTGGAACGAGGGCTCGTGCGACGGAGGGTAGGGAGGCTCGTGCGGCGGCGGATAAGGCGGCTCCGGCGGCGTGAGGTAGGAGGGCTGCTCCTGCGGGGGGAGGAAGGGCGGGGGGTCCATGGCCGGCGGCGCGGGCTGCGGGCCCGAGGCGGGGCCGGGGACGGCCGGGGGCTGGTCGGCCAGCGGGTAGGGGGGCCGTTCGACGGGCGGCTGCGCCGGCGGCTGGATCAGATCGGCCTCGATGTGGAAGGCGGTGGCGGGCATCTCGCTGGTCAGCGGCCTGGAGGGGGCGGAGGCGGCCGCGGGCCGGTCGGTGAAGTCGCCGACGAGGCCGCCGCCGTGCACGATGCCGCCCTCGAAGCGGACCGCGGGGTGCGGGCTGCCCGCGCCGGGCAGGCTCAGCTCGACGCTTTCGACCGGGCCGGTGACCAGCCGGTCGGCCCAGGTCAGGGAGTCGCTGCCGGCCAGCCGCGTCTGGCCCGCGGAGGTGCCGATGGTGGCCGCGGCGGACCCGCTCACCAGGACGGCGACGCCACCGCCGACGGGACCGGCGACCGCGCACGTGACGGGGTCGCCCGCCATGTTGGCCGCCAGCACCTGCGCGGCGCGGCGGGCCAGCGCCCGGCCGTCGCCGCCGGACGCGGCCGTCTCGCGCAGCGCCCCCAGCAGATCGTCGGCGGCCGACTCGGCCGCGTAGCACACCAGCAGCAGCCCACCCACGTAGGCGACCAGCCCGTTTCCAGGAAGCGGACGCACCACTCCGAAACCCTGGTCGGTCATGAGTCCTCCCTCATGACGACCGTGCTGCGCTCATTGGTGCCCTCGCTGCGCTCGGTCACTCAACTCTCCTCCCCGGAAACCGGCGATATTACGGCACCCGCACTGCCGTGCCGGTCACCAGCCATACGCATACCCAGACGACGAGGCCGTGTCGCGGCCCCCTCATCTCGATTCGATGAACCGGTCGACCGCAACAAACCCCTCAACTGTGCAAGTTTGGCCAAACAGCACACTATCGGCCAGTCACCGCATATCAGAAATCGCCGGAGCCGGCCGCGGCAGACCCGAAACCGCTGGGCACGACCCTATCCATGGCCTGCCGCATAAACGAGTGGGACATTTCAGACCCCGGTGAAAACCCTGTTCACATCGGCCGTGGCGAGCACTCCGAAGATCTGTCCGCCGCTCTCCACCAGCAGGTATTCGCTGCCGGGCGCCTCGCGCATGGCGTCGATGAGCGGCTCGCCCACGAGGTCGGCGTCGAGCACCATGGCGGGCTCGATCGACTTGGCCATGGAGCCGACGTTCACCCAGGGACGGCGGTGCTCGGGGGTCGCCTGGACGGCGGCCTCGTTGACGATGGCCAGCGGCCTGCCCTCGTGGTCGACGACGACCAGCGCGCCCGCCCCCCGCTCGGCGGCCTGGCGCAGCGCCTCGGCCAGGGGCGTCTCCGCGGTCACCGGGATGGCCCTGCGCGCCAGGGTGCGGGCGTTGACCTGCGGGATCCGCTGCCGGATCTTGGCGATGCGCAGCGACTGGGTGGCCCCCATCCAGATGAACGACGCCAGCACCAGCGGCCACACCAGGTCGAAGGGGTTGAACTCGCGCCCGCTCGTCAGCGCGGTCGCCAGCGGGAAGACCACCAGCAGCGCCGCCAGCACCCGCCCACCCCAGGCCGCCACGATCGTGCCGGAGCCGGGGCTGCCGCTCACCTTCCACACCCCGGCGCGCAGCATCCGGCCGCCGTCGAGCGGCAGCCCAGGCAGCAGGTTGAACACGCCGACGATGAGGTTGGCGAACCAGAGCTGCCAGGTGAGCACCTCGAGGATGCCGCCGTCGTTGATCACGAAGATGTCGAGGACCAGGCCCAGCCCGGCCAGCCCCAGCGAGAGCGCGGGCCCCGCCGCGGCGACCATGAACTCCTTGCCCGGCGTGGGCGGCTCCTTCTCGATCTCCGACACGCCGCCCAGGAGATAGAGGGTGATCCTGCGGACCGGCAGCCCGTACGCCTTGGCCAGCACGCTGTGGGCCAGCTCGTGCAGCAGCACCGAGACGTACAGCAGCACGGCGAACACGAACGCCACCGCGTAGGCGGCGAAGTCGTTGAGATGAGGCAGCATGGCCCGCATCTGAGGGCCGAACATCACGGTGATGAAGGCCGCCACCAGGAACCATGTCCACGAGACGTACACCGGAATGCCGAACGGCTTCCCCATCCGAAGACCGGAGAACTCCTGCCGCGGGCTCTGCTCGCTCACCGCACTCCTTGAACGTCCATTACGTGCTGTTGCTGCCTTGATGCTACGCGCCCGATCACGTGATCCTCGTCCCGCAGAGGTTATTCTGTCGGCGTCTTGACCTAGAGTGCGGTGCATGACGTTGACCGAACCGGTGATCATCGGAGCTCTCTCCCCCTCCCGGGCGGGCGATTTCATGACGTGTCCGCTGCTCTATCGCTTCCGGGTGATCGATCAGCTCCCGGAGCAGCCCTCGCAGGCGGCGGTGCGCGGCACGGTGGTCCACGCGGTGCTGGAGCGCCTCTACGATCTGCCCGCGCCGCGCCGTTCGGTCGAGGCGGCGCTGGAGCTGCTGGAGCCGCAGTGGGAGCGGCTGCTGGCCGACGACCCGCAATACGCGCGGATGTTCGCCGACGACGGCGAGCGGGCCGAGTGGCTGGGCCAGGCGCGGGCCATGCTGGAGCGCTACTTCACGCTGGAGGACCCGACGCGGCTGGAGCCGGCCGAGCGCGAGCTCTACGTGGAGGCGGTGCTCGACGGAGGGCTGCTGCTGCGGGGCTATGTCGACCGGCTCGACGTGGCGCCGACCGGCGAGGTCCGGGTGGTCGACTACAAGACGGGCAACGCGCCGGGGCCCGACTTCGAGGCCAAGGCGCTGTTCCAGATGAAGTTCTACGCGCTGGTGCTGTGGCGGCTGCGCGGGCGGGTGCCGCGGCTGCTGCAGCTCGTCTATCTCGGCGGGCAGGGCGAGGTCCTGCGCTACGCGCCCGACGAGGCCGACCTGCTGGCCACCGAGCGCAAGGTGATGGCGTTGTGGGCGGCGATCGAGCGGTCGCTGGAGACGGGCGAGTGGCGGGCCAGGCGCAGCCGCCTGTGCGACTGGTGCGACCACCAGGCCCTGTGCCCGGAGTTCGGCGGCACCCCACCGCCGGTGCCCGACCGCCAGCCCGGCGACACGCTGCGCGGCAGCCGCCGATCGGCCACGGACGAGCTCTGACGCGCCGCGGTCGCACGGCCACGGAGCGGGGCGCTGATCGGTGGTTATCCTCCCGAGGGAGGAGGTTACGGGCTCTCACCTGGTCTTACAGTGAAGCCGTGCGCATAGATCGGAGCAGGCTCCACGACACGGTGCTGGCCGGGGTGGTGGCGGGGGCCTCTGTGGCGCTGTTCGTGCTCTACGGGCCCGATCGCCTGCAGGCCGAGGGCGTGCCGGTCGAGGGCATGCGGCCGCCCGACCCGTTCGGCGCGCTGCTGCTGGTGCTGGCCTGCGCGCCGCTGGCCGTGCGCCGCCGCTGGCCGCTGGCGGCGCTGTGCGCGGGGCTGGTGCCCGAGACGCTGCTCAACGCGATGGGCTACGGCACGGGCGTGTCCAGCCTGTCCGGCATGGTGCTGCTGTACTCGGTGGCCTCCTACCGAGGGCTGGCGATCTCGCTGGTGGCGCTGGTGCTGACGCTGATCGCCTTCGTGACGGGCGCGGCGGGCGGCCCGGCCGGGGTGGCGAGCTGGAACGAGTACGTGGTCGTGGCCGTGGTCATGGTGGCGGTGTGGGGCGCGGGCCGGAGCCTGCGGCTGCGCCGGGCCTACCTGGAGGAGCTGAGAGACCGGGCGGCGCGGCTGGAGCGGGCGCACGCGGCCGACACGCGGGCGGCGCGGGCCGAGGAGCGTTCGCGGATCGCCCGCGAGCTGCACGACGTGGTGGCCCACCACGTGAGCGTGATGACGGTGCAGGCCGCGGCGGCGCGGCGGGTGCTGGCCGCCGATCCCGACCTGGCGCGCGAGGCGCTGTCAGCGATCGAGCACACGGGGCGGCTGGCGATGGCGGAGATGCGCAACATCGTGGGCGTGCTGCGTACCGACAGCAGGCCGGGAGCGCGGGCCGAGCTGGGCCCGCAGCCGGGCATGCGGGACCTGCCGGCGCTGGTGGAGCAGATGCGGGAGGCGGGGCTGGCGACGCGGCTGCGGGTGGAGGGTGAGCCGGTGTCGCTGCCCGCGGGGGTGGACCTGGCCGCGTACCGGCTGGTCCAGGAGGGGCTGACCAACAGCCTGCGGCACGCGGGGGCCGGGGCGAAGGCCGTGGTGACGGTCCGGCACGAGCCGCACGAGCTGGACGTACGGGTGGAGGACGACGGCAGGGGCACGGCGCCCGGCCCGCAGCCCACCCCGCAGTCCACCCCGCAGCCCGCAGGGCACGGCTGGGCCGACGGCTGGGGCGCGGCCCGGGAGCCCGCGCTGCCGCCGGGGCACGGTTTGCTGGGCATTCGCGAACGGGTGGCCCTCTATGGTGGAATCCTGAACATCGGTCCGCTACCGGGGGGCGGTTTCGAAGTGCGGGCGAGGTTCCCGTTGAAGGACGGCCAATGACGATCAGAGTGCTGCTCGTGGACGACCAGCCGCTGCTGCGCACCGGGTTCCGCCTGATCCTGGAGGCCGAGCCCGACATCACGGTGGTGGGCCAGGCAGGAGACGGCAAAGACGCGCAGGAGCAGACCAGGGCGCTGCTGCCCGACGTGGTGCTGATGGACATCCGGATGCCCGGCGTCGACGGCATCGAGGCGACCCGCAGGATCGTGCGCGAGGCGGCGCCCACCGCGCACGTGCCGAAGGTGCTGGTGCTGACCACGTTCGACCTCGACGAGTACATCGTGGAGGCGCTGCGCTCGGGCGCTTCCGGGTTCCTGCTGAAGGACGTGCCGCCCGACGAGCTGGTGCAGGCCATCCGCGTGGTGGCGGCGGGCGACGCGATCGTGGCGCCGAGCGTGACGCGGCGGCTGCTCGACCGGTTCTCCACGCGGCTGCCGTCGGCGTACGAGCAGGCGGCCCCCGCGCGGCTCGACCGGCTCACCGAGCGGGAGCTGGAGGTGCTCCGGCTCATCGCCAAGGGCATGTCTAACGCGGAGATCGCGGCCAAGCTCGTGGTGAGCGAGACGACGGTTAAGACGCACGTCGGCAACGTGCTCACCAAGCTGGGCCTGCGTGACCGGGTGCAGGCCGTGGTGCTGGCCTACGAGACCGGGCTCATCACCCCCGGAGCCATTTCCTAGCAGCGCCGGTTCATGGCAGGCCGACGCCGCCCGCCGTTCTCGTTCGGCGGCGGGCGGCGGTGGCGGGCGGCGTGACGCCGGTCAGCCGGCCTCGGCCTGGGCGGCGGCGGTGGACACCTCGGGCGCGTTCTCCGGGAAGTGGCAGGCCACCCGGTGGCCGTCGGCCCGCGCTTCCAGCGGCGGCTCCACCGTCTTGCAGATCTCCTGCGCCTTCCAGCAGCGCGTGTGGAAGCGGCAGGCGGGCGGCGGGTTGAGCGGGCTGGGCACGTCGCCGGTCAGCCGGATGCGGTCGCGGTCCTTGCGGTTCTTCGGGTCGGGCACGGGCACGGCCGACATCAGCGCGTTGGTGTACGGATGCATGGGCGAGCTGTACAGCCGCTTGCGGTCGGCGATCTCGACGATCTTGCCCAGGTACATGACGGCGACCCGGTCGCTGATGTGCCGCACCACCGACAGGTCGTGGGCGATCACGACGTAGGTCAGGTCCAGCTCGGTCTGCAGGTCCTCCAGCAGGTTGACCACCTGGGCCTGGATGGACACGTCGAGCGCGGAGACCGGCTCGTCGGCGATGATCAGCTTGGGCTTGAGCGCGAGCGTGCGGGCGATGCCGATGCGCTGGCGCTGCCCGCCGGAGAACTCGTGCGGGTAGCGGTTGTAGTGCTCGGGGTTGAGCCCGACCAACTCGAGGATGTCCTGGACGGCCTTCTTGACGCCGTGCTCGGTCTGCACGCCCTGGATCCGGAAGGGCGCGCCGACGATGGCGCCGACCGTGTGGCGCGGGTTGAGCGACGAGTACGGGTCCTGGAAGATCATCTGCATGTCGCGCCGGAGCGGCCGGAGCCGGCCCTGGCCCATGTGCGTGATGTCCTGCCCCTCGAAGAGGATCTTGCCGCCGGTGGGCTCCAGCAGCCGGGTCACCAGCCGTCCCGTGGTGGACTTGCCGCAGCCCGACTCCCCCACCAGGCCGAGCGTCTCGCCCTTGAACACGTCGAAACTGATCCCGTCGACCGCCTTGACGGCGCCGACCTGCCTTTTGAGCAGGCCCTTCGTCACGGGAAAGTGCTTCTCCACGTTCTGCACGGAAAGAAGCAGCTCGTTGTCACTCACTGGGTCTCCAGCACTGGCTTGATCTCGTTCTGCCACAGATCCTGCCGTTCGCTTCTGGTCAGATGGCAGCGCACCAGGTGACCGCCCTCGGTCTCGGCGAGGGCCGGCACCTCGGTCTCCGCCTTGCCCTCGGTGCGCTCGGCGTACGGGCAGCGGGGGTGGAAGGCGCAGCCCTGCGGCACGTTGATCAGGGACGGCGGCGAGCCCTTGATCGGCAGGAGCCGCTCGGTGGGCTCGCGGTCGAGGCGCGGCATCGAGCCCAGCAGGCCCCAGGTGTAGGGGTGCTCGGGCCGGTAGAAGAGGTCGTCGGCGGTGCCGTACTCGACGCACTTGCCCGCGTACATGACGAGGATGTCGTCGGACAGCTCGGCCACCACGCCCAGGTCGTGCGTGATGACGATCAGCGCGGAGTTGAACTCGCGCTGCAGGTCGCGCATCAGGTCGAGGATCTGCGCCTGCACGGTCACGTCGAGCGCGGTGGTCGGCTCGTCGGCGATGAGCAGCTCGGGGTCGCACGACAGCGCCATCGCGATCATGGCGCGCTGCCGCATGCCACCGGAGAACTCGTGCGGGTAGCTGTCGACGCGCCTGCCCGGCTCGGGGATGCCGACCCGGCCGAGCATGTCGACGGCGTGCTTGCGGGCCACCTGCTTGGAGACGCTGTTGTGGATCCGGTACGCCTCGATGATCTGGTGACCGACCGTGTAGTACGGGTGCATCGACGACAGCGGATCCTGGAAGATCATCGCCATCTTCTTGCCCCGCAGCCCGCGTACGTGCTCGCCGGAGGCGCCGATGAGCTCCTCCCCGTCGAGCCAGATCTCCCCGGAGATGCGCGCCCTGCTGCCCTTGTGCAGGCCGAGCACGCCGAGGCTGGTCACGCTCTTGCCGGAGCCCGACTCGCCCACGATGCCCAGGGTCTTGCCGCGCTCGACGCCGAACGACAGGCCGTCGACGGACTTGACCAGGCCGTCGTCGGTCGGGAAATGGATCTTCAGGTCCTTGACGTCAAGGAAGCTCACGACAACCTCACCCTCGGGTCGACGACGGCGTACAGCAGGTCGACGATCAGGCTCGCCACGACCACGAATCCGGCGGCGACCAGCACGACGCCCATGACCTGTGGCAGGTCCTGGTTCCTGATGGCCAGGATGGCGAACTGGCCCAGCCCGGGCAGAGTATAGGTGGTCTCGGTGAGCACGGCGCCGCCGATCAGCAGGCCGAAGTCGATGCCGAAGAGGGTCAGGATCGGGGTGAGCGCGGCGCGCAGGCCGTGCTTGACCACGACCTGGTTCTCGCGCAGGCCCTTGGCCCTGGCGGTGCGGATGTAGTCCTCCCCCATGGTCTCCAGCATTCCGGCCCGGGTGAGACGCGCGTAGCCGGCGGCGAACAGGAAGGCCAGCGTGATCCACGGCAGCAGCAGGTTGTAGGCCCACAGCGCGGGATTGGTGGTGAAGTCGGTCCACGCGCCGCCCGGTGGTGTCCAGCCCAGCCCGTAGCTGAAGACGACCAGCGAGATCATGCCGGTGAAGAAGATGGGCAGCGAGACGCCGGCCAGCGCGGTGCCCATCGAGAGCCGGTCGAACAGGCTGCCCCTGCGCAGCGCCGAGATCACTCCCACGCCCACTCCGGCCACGACCCAGATGAAGGCCGCGCCGATGGCCAGGGAGAACGTCACCGGCATCCGGTCCACCAGGTCCGGCCAGACGGGCTGGCCGCTGAGGAAGGAGTAGCCGAAGCACGGTGCCGGGCACTGTTCGACGCCGGCGCCGTAGTCGTACGTGGCGCCGGTGAAGATGCCCTTGACGAACCTGCCGTACTGCACGATCACCGGGTCGTTGAAGCCCAGCCGCTCCGCCACCAGATGGACGGTCTCCGGCGTGGCCGCACGCCCGACATATCGCGACGCCATGGCCTCCGGCGTGGCGCCGGCCCACTGGGGGACGACGAAGAAGATGCCGAACGTGACCATGCTGATCACGATGAGCATGGCGAATGCGCCGATCAGACGCCTGATGATGTATGTGACCACCGCTACCGGCCGAGTGGCCCGCCCGCCGCGCGGGCGGGCCACTCCTGCCTTCACCTGCCTTCGCTAGATCCCCGAACCTCGCCTGGTCACTCGACGCCGAGCAAGATGTAGTCGTACATGCTCTGGCCCTCGTTGTAGGCGACGTTCGTCACGCCCTGTCCGCGCATGAGCAGCGACTTGGCCCACACCACCGGAAGGATGGAGGCGTCCTCCATGACCTTCTTGTCGACGTCGACCCAGAGCTTGGCGCGGGCGGCGGTGTCGAGCTCGGCCGAGGCCTGGTCGATCAGCTTGTCGACCTCGGGGTTCTTGACACTCAGGTTGTAGTTGCCCGCGTCGCGGATGGTACGGCTGTCGACGATGGCCTGCATGAAGCCGTAACCGTCGGGCCAGTCGGAGCCCCAGCCGTGACCGGCCAGGCCGATGCCGTTCTTCTTGACGTAGTCGACGTTGCCGGCGTAGTCGGAGAAGTAGCTGGAGGCCGGGAAGCCCTTGAGGTCGAGCTTGATGTTGACCTTGGCCAGCGCCTGCTGCATCGCCTCGGCCAGCGCCTTCTCACGCGGACGGTCGGAACGGAAGGACATGGTGGTGGAGAAGCCGTTGGGCTGCCCGCAGGCGGTCAGCGCCTCCTTGGCCTTGGCCACGTCGCCCTTGTTCTCGGGCGCGGCGTACAGGTCGAACTTCTCCTGGCCGACGATGGGCGGCGGCATGACGTTGGTGGCGATGTCGCCACCGGCCAGCGGGCCTCCGTAGGCGGTCTGGTTGGCGACGCGGTCGGCGGCCCACATCACGGCCTTGCGGCAGTCGACGTTGTCCAGCGGGGGCGTGTCGGGAATGACCGAGACGTACCAGAGCCTGGGGATGGTCGGGTTGTCCGTACGGGCCTTCAGCGCCGGGTCGGGCAGCACCTTGCCGAGCGCGGCCGGCTGCATGCCGGTGCCCGGGATGTCGAGCTGGATGGCGCCGGAGATGAGCTGGTTGTCCAGGTCGTCGGCGTTGACGTTGAGCTGGACCTCGATCCGGTCCGGCAGCGCCGGGCGGTTCGGGTCGGTCGCCGGGTCCCAGTTCTCGTTGCGGACGAGCGTGAAGCGCTTGCCGATCTCGTTCGTCTCGAACTTGTACGGGCCGGAGGAGACGACCTTCTCCTTGTACTTCGCGCCGGTGTCCTTGGCCTGCGGCACCGGGGCCGTCATCGGCATCTGGACGACGTAGTCCATGGACGCGAACGGCTTCTTCAGGTGGAAGACCACCGTGCTGTCGTCGGTCGCCTCGACGGCGGACTTGTAGTCGACGTCGGGGGTCTCGTAGACGCCCTTGAAGTCCTCCGGCCAGGCGAGCAGCTCGTTGAGGTAGGAGGGGCCGTGCGTGAACGTCTTCTTGTCCCACGACCGCGCCACCGCGTACGCCACGTCCTTGGCGGTGATCGGGCTGCCGTCCTCGAACTTCAGGCCGCTCTTGAGCTTGTACGTCCAGGTCTTGCCGTCGGGGCTGGCCTGGCCGAGCCCTTCCGCCAGGTCGGGGATGACGGTGTTGCCCTCGGGGCCGGGGCCCGGCTTGTACATCGTCAGCGTCCGCCAGTAGAGGCGGCCGAAGTTGAACGAGTAGCCGTAGTACGTGTCAGCCGGGTCGAGGCTGTCCCAGTCGGAGGAGTGGGCCGCCTTGAGCGTCCCGCCCTTCTTCGTGGACGGGTTGTACACCTGGGTCAGGGCGGAGTTGAACGCGGGTTGCGCGGCCGCGCCGCCGGAGGCCGACTGGGCGGGCTGCTGCGGTGTGCCGCCACCTCCGCCACAGGCGGAGAGCACTAGAGCGAGCGCCGCTGTCGCGACCCCTGCCAGTGCGGTTTTCCTTCTCATTGACTAACCCCTTGGTTGGTGTGATGCGGGGGATGAAACGTTCGCGGAACTCAGCGCGCGCGCGGGTCGAAGGCGTCCCTCAACCCGTCGCCGAACAGGTTGAACGCGAGGACGGTGATGAAGATCGCCAGCCCGGGGAAGAGCACGAAGTGGGGCAGCGTGTAGAAGCGAACCGCCTCGGAGAGCATGCCACCCCAGGTCGGGGTGGGCGGGTTGATGCCGACGCCGAGGAACGAGAGCGCGGCCTCGAAGAGGATGTTGGTCGGGATCAGCAGGGTCGAGTAGACCAGGATCGGCGCCATGAGGTTCGGCAGCACCTCGCGGAAGAGGATGTAGCCGTTGCGCGCTCCCAGGCTCTTGGCCGCGTCCACGAACTCGCGCTCGCGCAGCGACAGCGTCTGGCCGCGGACGATGCGGCCGATGCTGGGCCAGCTGAAGAAGCCGATGATGAAGATCAGCATCGCGATGCGCAGGCCGTTGCCCTCCAGCCCGAACCCCTCGTCGGGGATGACTCCGGCCAGCGCGATCGCGAAGACCAGCAGCGGGAAGGCGAGGAAGACGTCCATGAGCCGGCCGATGATCTGGTCGACCCAGCCGCCGAAGTAGCCGGCGATGACGCCCAGTGTGGTGCCGATGATGACGGACACGATCGTGGCCAGGAAGCCGATCAGCAACGAGATCCAGGCGCCGGCCACGATCCGGCTGAAGATGTCGCGGCCGTTGACCGGCTCGACGCCGAGCAGGTAGTCGCCGCTCACGCCGCCGAAGGTGCCCTTGGGCAGGAGCGTGTTCTGGTCGATCTGGTCCTGGTGGAACTCCAGGGGCGGGTGACCGAGCGCGGAGATGATGGGCGAGGAGAACACCGCCACCAGGATCAGCAGCACGACGACGACGCCGCCGCCGAGAGCGACCTTGTCGCGGCGCAGCCGCATCCAGGCGATCCGGGTGAGCGATCGGCCCTGGATGGCCTTGCCCGCTCCCGCGAGCACAGACTCCGGTCGCGCTTCTGCGGTGGAACCGGAAACGTCTAGCGGTGCGGTCATGCCGAATAGCCCCCTGCTGCCGAACGACGCTGTCTATTGCGTACTGACTTTAGACCGCGGGACGCGACCTCAGGAGGCAGAATCTATGGGCTGAGCTGCGCTGACTAGTCCCTCAGACCGCTATGTGGCTAATCTGTGATTGTTGCGAAACTCATTCGTATCGATCTTGAATGGAATGTCTAGGGTGCGTTCCGGTTCCGTCTCGGAACCGTGACACAAGCGCGGCAGTTGCCGGATTTAGCTGATGCCGCGGCGCTTGAGCAACTCCTCGATGTCGGCGAAATCGTCGTCGCCCTTGCCCTGCTGCTTGGCGTTGACGGCGGGCTGCGGGCGGGTCGCCGCCGGGCCGCTCGCCGCCGGCCGGCCCG
>NZ_BAAAZP010000016.1:0-67537 GCF_039536965.1 Nonomuraea antimicrobica
GCCGCCGCCGCCCTCCGCTCCGGCCTGCTGCGCCACGTGCTCGGCGCCGGGCCCGCGGCCACCCGCCGCTTCCCCGAGGGCGAACTCGTCACCCGGGCGGGGCTGAACGCCGAGGAGGTCGGCCGCGCACCCGAGACGGTGACCAGCGCGCTCGCCCTGCTCGTGCCCACCGTCGGCGCCCTGGTCGCGCTCACCCTCATCGCCCCCGTCCTGACGCTGACGCTCGGCGTGGGCATCGTCGTCATCGTCCTCGTGCTGCGGGCGTTCCTGCGGACGACGACGGCCATCGCGGGCGGTTACCAGGAGGTGCAGGGCGAGATCGCCGCCCGGCTCGTGGACGCCATGGAGGGCGCGCGCACGCTCGCCGCCTCGGGCACCGCCGCCCAGGAGGCGCGGCGGGTGCTGGCGCCGCTGCCCCGGCTGCGCGCGCACGGGATGGAGCTGTGGCGGGCGGGCGCCTCGGCCGCCGTCCGGTCGGGGCTGGTCGTGCCGCTGCTGGAGGTCGCCGTGCTGGCCGTGGGCGGCTTCATGCTCGCCGCCGGTGACCTCACGGTCGGGGAGCTGTACGCCGCCGCCCGCTACGCCGTGCTCGGGGCCGCGCTCAGCACCGGGCTCGGCCACGTGGGCGGCCTGGCCAGGGCGCGGGCCGCCGCCGGGCGGGTGGTGGAGGTGCTCGACCTGACGCCTGTCGCGCACGGCACGCGTACGCTGCCGCCCGGACCAGGGACGGTCGAGTTCCGCGACGTCGCCGCGCACGGCCTCACGGTCGGCGACCTCACGCTCCCCGGCGGGTCGGTGACCGCCGTGGTGGGACGCTCGGGGGCGGGAAAGTCCCTGCTGGCGGCGCTGGCGGGGCGACTGGCCGCGCCGGAACGCGGGAGCGTGCTGCTCGACGGGGTCCCGCTGGAGGAGCTGCGGGCGGAGGAACTGCGGCGGGCCATCGGGTACGCCTTCGAACGCCCCACCCTGATCGGCCACACGCTCGCCGACACCCTCACCCCCGAACCCGCCACCCCCGAGCCCGCCACCCCCGAACCCGCCACCCCCGAACCCACGCTGCCTGCCGGACCCGCGCTCCCGCTTGAAGCGGTGCGCGGTGGTGCGTTCGCGGGTGGCGGCGAGGTGCCGGAGCGGGTGAAGGAGGCGGTGAGGGGGGCGTGCGCGGACGGGTTCGTACGGCGGCTGCCGCTCGGCTACGCCACCCCGCTGCGCGACGCGCCCATGTCCGGCGGCGAACGCCAGCGCCTCGGCCTGGCCAGGGCCTTCGCCCAGGGGGAGCGGCTGCTGGTGCTCGACGACGCCACCTCAAGCCTCGACACGGTGACCGAACGCCAGGTCGGCCACGCCCTCACCACCGACCCCCTGGGCCGTACCCGGCTGATCGCGGCCCATCGGGTCGCCACGGCCGCCCGCGCCGACCGGGTCGTCTGGCTCGACGACGGGACCGTGCGCGGATACGGGCCCCACCACGAACTCTGGCGGGATCCGGCCTACCGGGCGGTCTTCCAGGGAGCCCAAGGAGTCCAGGGAGCGGCCTCATGAGTGGCTCCCGGCAGGACGCGGGGCGGCCGGGCCTGCGGCAGGCGCTGCGGCGCGAGCCGCGCCGCCTGGTCACGATCGGGCTCTGGTCGCTGGTGGAGGCGGCGCCCGCGTTCCTCATCGGGCACGCCGTCGCGCGGGCCGTCGAGGACGGCTTCGCCCCGGCCGAGCCGCTGATCGGGCTCGCCTGGCTGGCGGCGCTGGGTCTGGCCTGGGCGGCGGGGGCGGTCGCCGCGCGGCAGGTGGTGCTGGCCGTGGCGGCGGTGGCGGAGCCGTTCAGGGACGACCTCATGACGTACGTGGTCGAGGGAGCCCTGCGCCGCGAGCCCGCCACGGGCCGGGACAGCGGCGCCGTGGCCCGCGCCGGGCTCCAGGTCGAGCTGGCCAGGGACGCCTTCGCGGCCGTGGTCACGACCGTGCGCGGGTTCGTGTTCACGGTCGCCGGCGTCGTGCTCGGGCTGCTGACGCTGGCTCCGGGGACGCTCGTGCTGGTGCTGCCGCCGTTCCTGCTGGGGCTGGGGCTGTTCCTGGCGTCGCTGCCCGCCCTGGCCCGGCGGCAGCGCGCGTTCCTGATGGCGGACGAGCAACTGGCCGAGGCGATGACGGAGACGGCGGCCGGGCTGCGCGACATCGAGGCGTGCGGCCTGCGGGACCGGGTGGCCCGGCGGCTGGACGGCCGGCTGGGGGCGCAGGCCGCCGCCGCGCGTTCGCTGGCCGGGGTCACCGCCGTGCGCACCGCCGCGCTGGCGGTCGGAGGCTGGCTGCCCGTGGTGCTCGTCCTGGCCGGTGCCCCGTGGCTGCTGGACGGCGGGGCGGGGCCGGGTGTGATCGTGGGGACGCTCGCGTACGTCACCCAGTCGCTGGCCCCCGCGCTCGGCGGCCTGGTGCAGGGCCTGGGCGTCAGCGGCGTCCGGCTCTCGGCCTCGCTCGCCCGCATCCGCGCCATGGCCCCGCCCGTGCCGCCCGCCGTGCCGCTGATCCGCCCCTTCGCCTCGGAGGTCCGGCTCGACGCCGTCACCTTCGCCTACGGCCCCCGCTCCGCGCCCGTCGTGGACGGCCTCGACCTCGTCATCCCCGAGGGCGACCACCTGGCGGTCGTGGGGCCCAGCGGGGCGGGCAAGTCCACGCTCGCCGCGCTGGTCAGCGGCCTGTTGCGGCCGGGCGAGGGAGAGGTGACGGTCGGCGGCGTCCCCGCCGGGCGGCTCGACCCGGCCGCGCGGGTGCTCATCCCGCAGGAGGCGTACGTCTTCCGCGGCACGCTGATGGAGAACCTGGCCTACTACGGCAGCCCCACCGGCGACGAGGTGGCGGCCGCTGCGGCAGCCGTCGGAGCCGCCGAGCTGGTGGCCGGGCTGGGCGGCTACGGGGCGCGGGTCGAGCCGGGCGCGCTCTCGGCCGGGCAGCGCCAGCTCGTCGCCCTCGTCCGCGCCTATCTCGCCCCCGCGCCCCTCGTCATCCTCGACGAGGCCACCTGTCACCTCGACCCCGCCGCCGAGGCGCGCGCCGAGAGCGCGTTCGCGAGCCGCGGCGGCACGCTGATCGTGATCGCCCACCGTCTCACCTCCGCCCTGCGTGCCCGCCGCATCCTGCTCATGGACGGCGCTCACGTCTCGATCGGCACCCACGACGAGCTGGTCAGGACCTCTCCCTTGTACGCCGACCTGGCCGGCCACTGGCATCCGGAGCCCGTTTCATGAGATTTCCCGATGATTACCCCTCCGCCGACCGTCTCCCCCTCACCGAGCACCGCCACGGCCACCCGATCGACGACCCGTACCGCTGGCTGGAGGATCCCCTCGACTCCCGCACCCGAGCCTGGCTCTCGGCCCAGGACCGGCTGTGGCGCGACAGCGCCGCCCGGCTCCCGTGGCGGGAGCGGTTCACCCGGCGGCTGACCGAACTCACGGAGACCGGGCTGGTGACCGCGCCCGTGTGGCGCGGCCCGCGCCGCTTCCACCTGCGCCAGTCCACCGACCAGGAGCACCCGGTGCTCTGCTGCGACGACCGCGTGGTGCTGGATCCCATGGCGCTCGACCCCTCCGGGCTCACGACGCTCGACGACTGGCAGCCCGACCTGGAGGGACGCCGCCTGGCGTACCAGATCTCGCGCAGCGGCGACGAGAAGGCCGAGCTGTACGTCCTGGATCTCGCCACGGGAGCCCTCGCCGACGGCCCGATCGGGGGCTGCCGCTACTCGGCGGTGGCCTGGCTGCCCGGCGGCGCGGCGTTCTATTACGTACGTTTCCGCCAGGGCGTGTTCCTGCACCGGATCGGCGACCCGGGCGCGGACGTCCCGGTCTTCACCAGGGGCCCGATCGCGTACGGCGTGCAGATCAGCGCCGATGGCCGCTGGCTGACGATCTCCGCCGGCACCGCGTCGGGCAACGGGCTCTGGCTGGCCGACCTGTCACTCGGGGATCCGGCGAACCCGCGGCCTCGCGCGGTGCAGGAGGGGGCGCACGCCCGTACGGCGGGTGCGGTGGCCTGTGACGGCCGCCTCTACCTGCTGACCGACCGCGACGCGCCCAGGCGCAGGCTGTGCGTGGCCGATCCCGGCGAGCCGGAGGTCTGGCGCGAGCTGGTCCCGGAGGACCGGGAGGCGGTGCTGGGGACGTTCACCGTGCTCGACGGTGACCGGCTGCTGGTGTCCAGGACGCGGCACGCGGTGGGGGAGATCGCCGTGCACCACGCCCGTACGGGGGAGCGGCTGGGCACGGTGCCGCTCCCCGGCAGCGGCTCGATCGCCACGCTCACCTCGCGTCCGGAGGGCGGCTCCGAGGCGTGGTTCACCTACACCGACGCCGTCACCCCCGCCGAGATCTGGCGCTACGACGCCCGCACCGCCGCCACGACGCCGTGGGCGGTCGCGCCCGGCCGCGTCACGCTGCCCTCGGTGAGCAGCCACCACATCGAGTACTCCTCCGCCGACGGCACCCCCATCCGCATGGTCGTCGTCGCCCGCCCGTGGGACGGCGGCCCGCGCCCGGCGATCCTCAGCGGGTACGGCGGCTTCGGCATCCCCCTGATGCCCGGCTACGCCGCCGACTCCCTGGCCTGGGTGGAGGCGGGCGGCGTGCTGGCCATCGCCAACCTGCGCGGCGGCGGCGAGGAGGGCGAGGCGTGGCACCGGGACGGCATGCTGGACCGCAAGCAGAACGTGTTCGACGACTTCGTGGCCGCCGCCGAGAAACTCGTCGCCGACGGCTGGACGACTCCGGAGCAACTGGGCATCTGGGGCGAGTCGAACGGCGGCCTGCTCGTCGGCGCGGTCGTCACGCAGCGGCCGGACCTGTTCGCCGCCGCGGTGTGCTCGGCCGGGCTGCTCGACATGGCCCGCTACCACCTGAGCGGCCTCGGCCCCTCCTGGACCGGCGAGTACGGCGACCCCGACGACGCCGAGCACCTCGGCTGGCTGCTCGGCTACTCGCCCTACCACCGAGTCGCCGAGGGCGCCGGCTACCCCGCGACGCTGTTCACGGTGTCGGCGGCCGACACGCGCGTGGATCCGATGCACGCCCGCAAGATGTGCGCCGCGCTGCAGTGGGCGAGCGGCGGTGCCCGGCCGATCCTGCTCCGGCACGAGCCGGACGTGGGCCACGGGGCGCGGGCGGTCAGCCGCTCGGTGGCGCTGGCCGCCGACGTGCTCGCCTTCCTCGCCGCCCACACCGGCTGCCCGGCCGACGGCCCGGACCCTGTCTGAGAGGCCCGGAGCCTGCCTGAGGGGGTCGGGGCCTGCCCGAGGGGCCCAGGCCGTCAGATCCAGCCCGACTCCCTGGCGATGCGGATGGCGTCGATCCGGCTGCGCGCCCCCAGCTTGGCCGTGGTCTTGGCCAGGTAGTTCCGTACCGTGCCCTCGGCCAGGTACAGCGAGGCCGCGATCTCGCCGATCGAGGCACCGTCGGCGGCGGCCCCGATCACGTCCAGCTCGCGCGGCGTGAGCGGGGCCTCCGCCGGGCGCATGGCCGCGATGGCCAGCTCCGAGTCGATGACCCGCTCGCCCGCGGCCACCCTCCTGATGCCGTCGGCCAGCCGGCCCGGTGGCGCGTCCTTGGCCATGAAGCCGCGTACGTGCACCTCGAGCGCCTTCTTGAGCAGCCCCGGCGTGCCGACCCCGGTCAGGATGAGCACCCCGCACTCGGGCAGTTCGCGGTGCAGCTCGCCCGCGGCGGTGAGCCCGTCCTTACCGGGGAGTGAGATGTCGAGCACCGCGACGTCGGGGCGGCAGGCGCTGGCCGCGGCCAGGATCCGGTCTCCTCGTTCGACCTCGGCCACGATCTCGATGTCCTCTTCGTAGGCCAGCAGTGCGATGAGTGCCCCGCGTACCAGGTGCATGTCCTCAGCGAGCAACGTTCGAATCACCAATGCGTCCTTGCGGTCGACCAGGCTTGCAACGTCTGCGGGCCCCCCAATCCTGCCGTATTGACCTCATGGTGAATAGTCCCTTTGTTTTGGGGTCAATCACTTTTCGATCCGCGCGTGTTACGGATGACAGAAAACCCGCCGAACGCGCGGTTATTTGGGAATGTAACGACCATGAGACCCCGCGTGCAGCCCCTTCCCCCTGAGGAATGGGACGCCTTCACGAAGGCCAATCCGTACCATGTGTTCGCCACCCTGGCCCGCCATCCCGGTCTATATCCGGCATATCGGCGTTTCGAAGGCGCGCTGCTCGACGGCGCCCTGCCCGCCCGCGATCGCGAGCTGGCGATCCTGCGCACGGCCTACCACTGCGGCAGCGCGTACGAGTGGGCCCAGCACACCATGCCGGCCCGTGCGGCCGGCCTCACCGACCAGGAGGTCGAGTCGGTGCGCCAGCCGCACGCCCTCTGGTCGGTCGAGGACCAGCTCGTGCTCCAGGTGGCCGACGACCTGCACTACGCGGGCGACCTGACCGACGCGACCTGGGCGGCGCTGTGCGACCGCTACGACGAGGTCAGCAGGATCGAGCTGGTCCTGCTCGTGGCCCACCACAGCATGCTGGCGCTGGTGCTCAGGACGCTGCGGGTGCAGATCGAGTAGTGATCACGCACCCGACCTGGGGGTGATCATCGTGACGCCCGGCACCGAGCCGATCGAGGCCAGCGCCTTGCCGGCGTCCGCCAGGCCGATCGTGCGGGTGACGAGCTGGTCGGGGTGGAGCACTCCTGCCCTGATCAGCTCCAGCATCGGCGGGTACGCGTGCGCGGCCATGCCGTGGCTGCCCAGCAGCCGCAGCTCGTGGCCGATCACCCGGTCCATCGGCACCGGCGTGGCGCCGCCGGGCAGCAGCCCCACCTGCACGTGCCGGCCCCGGCGGCGCAGGCTCTCGACGGAGGCGGCGCAGGTGCGAGGGCTGCCCAGCGCGTCGATCGACACGTGCGCGCCGCCCCTGGTCAGCTCTCTGACCTGGGCCGCCGCGTCGCCGGCCGAGCCGTTGACGAAGTGCGTGGCGCCCGCCAGCTCCGCCAGGTGCAGGGCGTCGGTGCTGATGTCGACGGCCACGACCCGGGCCCCGGCCGCGGTCGCGATCATCACGGCCGACAGGCCCACGCCGCCGCACCCGTGCACGGCCACCCACTCGCCCGGACGTACCTCGCCCACCTGGGCGACGGCGCGGAAGGCGGTGGCGAAGCGGCAGCCGAGCCCGGCCGCCGTGACGTAGGCCATGTCCTCGGGGATGGCGACCAGGTTGACGTCGGCGTGGTCGATGGCGACGTACTCGGCGAACGAGCCCCAGTGCGTGAACCCCGGCTGCGTCTGCCGTTCGCAGACCTGCTGGTCACCGGTCGCGCAGGCGGCGCAGGTGCCGCACGCGCAGATGAACGGCACCGTCACGCGCGCCCCCGGCCGCCAGCCCCGCACGTCGGGGCCGACCGCCTCGACCACGCCCGCCAGCTCGTGGCCGGGCACGTGGGGCAGCGCCTTGATGTCGGGGTCGTGCCCCTTCCAGCCATGCCAGTCGGACCGGCACAGCCCCGTCGCCTCGACGCGGATCACCGCTCCGTGCGGGGCGGGGGACGGGTCGGGCAGCTCGCGCACGTCGAGCTCTCCACCGAAGATGTCAAAGGCAACCGCTCGCATCTCATGAGCTTAGGGTCAGTTGCCGCAGGTCGCGCAAGGCCCGGTGGGAGGGTGAACCGGGTTCGGTCGTGTAGAGCACCAGGCGCAGGTCCTCGCGGTCGGGCACCGGCATGACCTGGCAGATCGCGTCGATGACGCCGACGATCGGGTGGATGACGCGTTTGCGCTGCTCCCTGCGCACCTGGACCTCGTGCCTGGCCCACAGCTCGGCGAACTCGGGGCTGAGCGCGAGCAGCTCGGCCACCAGCGCGTGAAGGGCCCGGTCGTCGGGGTAGCGGCCGGCGGCGGCGCGCAGGTCGGCGACCGAGGCGCGGGCGAAGCGGCCCTTCTCCTCGTCGCTCAGGTGCTCGGCGAGGTCGGGCGCCATGAAGACCCAGCGGATGACGTTGCGCCGGTCGGGCGGCATGGCGTCGAGGTTTCCCATGAGCAGGCTCGCCAGCGGGTTCCAGGCGCGGATGTCGTAGCGGGCGTCCAGGACGTAGGCGGGGACCTCCTCCAGGAACGAGATCAGGTGCAGCAGGCTCTGCGGCACGTCCTCGCGGATGCGCGGCGGGTCGAGCGGCTGCCCGGCCAGGTGGAACAGGTGGGTGCGCTCGTCGTGGTCGAGGATGAGCGCCCGGGCCAGCGCGTTGAGCACCTGCCTGGACGGGTGCGGGCCCCGGCCCTGCTCCAGCCGGATGTAGTAGTCGATCGACATGCCCGCGAGCTGCGCGATCTCCTGTCTGCGCAGGCCCGGCGTACGGCGGCGCTCGCCGCTCGGCAGCCCGACCTCTGCGGGGGTGACGCGGGCGCGCCTGACACGGAGGAATTCGGCGAGTTCGTCGCGGTGCATGCCTCCATCCTCGCGGACGGGCGCCGCCGCCTGGGTGGTACCCCTGGTACCAGCCTTCGCAGGACTCTCCCGCACCCCTGTTGACCTGCGCGAACGTGGAGCCATGACGAAGATCGCCCTTATCACGGGTGCCAACAAGGGAATCGGCCACGAGATCGTCCGGCTGCTGGCCGGGCAGGGCGTCACCGCGATCGTGGGGGCGCGTGACGAGGAGCGCGGCCGGGCCGCGGGGGAGCGGCTCGGGCAGCCGTACGTGCGGATCGACGTGACCGACGAGGCGAGCGTCGCGGCGGCGGCCAAGTGGATCGAGACCGAGTACGGCAGGCTCGACATCCTGGTCAACAACGCCGGCATCGTCGGCGGCCCGGCCGCCCACCAGCCCAGCGCCGCCGCCGCCGAGCAGGTCAGGGAGGTCTACGAGACCAACGTGTTCGGCGTCGTCACGGTGACCAACGCCATGCTGCCGCTGCTGCGCAGGTCGGAGGCGGGCCGGATCGTCAACGTGTCGAGCGAGCTGGGCTCGCTGGCCATGGCGGGGGACCCGGAGAGTCCCTTCCTCGCGTTCAACGCCCTGGCGTACAACTCCTCCAAGTCCGCGCTCAACATGGTCACCGTCTGCTACGCCAAGGAGCTGAAGGACACCCCGATCAAGGTGAACGCGGGCACCCCCGGCTACTGCGCCACCGACCTCAACGGGCACACCGGGCCCCGTACGGCCGAGCAGGGCGCGGCGATCGCGGTGCGGCTGGCGACCCTGGACGCGGACGGCCCTACCGGGGCCTACATGAACGATGACGGCGCCGTCCGCTGGTGAAGTGTCAAAGCTGGCAGATCGGACATAGGGGGGTGATGGGCAGAGATCTGGCGAAGGAACGTTTCACCGAAGCGGAGTACGTGCGCTTCGGAGAGCGCATCCAGGAGCAGCTCGGCGTGCTGCGCAAGCTGCTCGACACCCCCGGCTTCGGCCAGGGCCCCGTGACGATCGGGGCCGAGTTGGAGCTGTTCCTGATCGACGAGGAAGGACGGCCGCTGCCGCGCAACAGCGAGGTGCGCGACAGCCTGGACGACCCCCGCGTGGTGCTGGAGCTGGGCCGCTACAACATCGAGGTCAACCTGACCCCGACGCTCCTGGCGGGCAGGCCCTTCGAGGCGCTGGCCGCGGAGGTGCAGGAGACGATCGTCAAGGTGGACCGGGCGGTGGAGGGCGGCGGCGCGCTGCCGATCGGCATACTGCCCACGCTCGACACCGAGGACTTCACGCTGGGCGCGATGAGCGACCAGAACCGCTTCCGCGCCTTGAGCAGGGGCTTCAGGAGGCTGCGGCTGGAGCCGTTCCTGGTGAAGATCGGCGATCTGGAGCTCTCGGTCGAGGACGTGATCCTCGAAAGCGCCAACACCTCGTGGCAGGTGCACATCCGCACGCCGCCGGAGCGCTTCGCGCGGCTCTTCAACGCCGCCCAGCTCGCCATCGGGCCGGTGCTGGCGGCGTGCGGCAACTCCCCGTGCTTCCTGGGGCGTGAGCTGTGGGAGGAGACCCGCATCGCGCTGATGGAGGAGGCCGTGGACGACCGGGACGTGCAGCGGCGCGAGCGCAGGGACGGGCGGGTGACGTTCGGCTCGGACTGGGTGCGCGAGGGCGCGCACGAGCTGTTCGAGCGGTACGTGCGCGACTACGACCCGATCGTGCCCGACCTCGCCGAGGAGGCGCGGCCGTACGAGGTGCCGGAGCTGCGGCTGCACCAGAGCACGATCTGGCAGTGGAACCGCCCCGTCTACGACCCGGCCGACGGGGGCCACCTGCGGGTCGAGATGCGCGCGCTGCCCGCCGGGCCCTCGTGCGCGGACATGGCGGCGAACACGGCCTTCCTGCTCGGGCTGACGTTGTCGCAGGCCGAGCGGGACCTGACCGGGTACCGGTTCGCGCAGGCGTACCAGAACTTCTACCGCGCGGCCATGGACGGGCTGGGCGCCAGGTTGTCGTGGCCCGGCAGGGAGGGCGACCACGAGGCCGCGGAGCTGGTGCTCTACCTGCTGCCCGAGGCGCGGGAGGGGCTGCTCAAGGCGGGGGTGACGCCGTCGGACGCCGACCGGGCGCTGGGCGTGATCGCGGAGCGTACCCGGCTGCGGCGTACCGGCTCGGTCTGGCAGCGTGAGGCGCTGGCGCGCTTCGGCGGCGACCGGCGGCGGCTGGTGCGGCGTTATCGGGAGCTAGCGCTGTCGGGCATGCCCGTCCATTTGTGGACGTAGCCGCTCAGCCTTTTGGCCGAATCCCGCACGGTGATTCCTGTGTTAGCCCCGGGGAGAATCTTGTGGCCCGAATCTCGCGGGTGATTTTCGCCGGACAATTCTCCCAGGGAGCATTTTGTGGGATGAATCGACAACCTCAACCCCTGCCCGTCCGTCAAACTGGTCAAGAGACGGAAAGGTGAGGTAGGTATGGCGGCAACGGGGATGGTTCCTGCGGATAAGTCGGCATTTGTCCTGAAGCGGGAGACGGGCGACCTGGCGGAGGGGGCCGCCAAACTGGCGGGCGAGGTCGGGAGCACGGCGGTCGAGGCGCTCCTCGCGCAGGCCAACAGGACCGCCAAGAGCAAGGGGGCCGGCGCGGCGATGGGCTCCATGCGCCCCAGACCGGCCGAGTGGTACGCCTTCGACGACAAAGACCAGGACACCGCCGACTGGTACCCGCAGGGCCTGACCGGCAGCGACGACTCGGGCAACCTCGGGGTGCCGGCGTTCCTGGTGAGCTGGTACTTCAAGCCGCGGGCGGGCGAGCGGGGGATCCGGGTGTCGTTCCTCAGCCCCACGTCGCTGCGGTACCAGCACGCGCTGCTGGTCGTGGCCAGGCCCGACGGCTCGTACGGGCCGATCGACATCCACGCGGGCGGCATCGCCTGCCACGGCGACCTGCTCTACGTCGCCGACACCACCCGCGGCCTGCGCGTCTTCGACCTGAACAACCTGCTCGACCTGCGCACCGCGCAACCCGACCTGGGCGACGGCAACCGCATCGGCCGGCACGGCGGCCGGCTGAACGCCTTCGGCTACCGCTACCTCGTCCCCCAGACCGACTTCTGGAAGGTGGCGCAGGCGGGCCCGCGCTTCTCGTTCGTGTCGATCGACCGCAGCGGGGCCACGCCCCGGCTCGTCACGGGCGAGTACCGCGACAACGACCCCGGCGGGTGGGTCGGGCGCTGGGATCTGGAGCTGGCGGGCGGCGAACCCGCCGACGCGTTCATCATGGGGCACGCCGACATCCAGGGCGCTGTGTCGCAAGGGGACAGGTGGTATCTGAGCCAGGGCGCCGGGTCCACCGCCAACGGCAGCCTGCTGGTGCTCGACGGGGAGAAGCTGGAGACCAGGCCGTTCCCGATCGGGCCTGAGGACCTGACCGTGCAGGGCGGCAGGCTGTGGAGCGTCACCGAGTTCAGGAACAAGCGAACGATCTTCGGCGTCGGCCTCTGACGTGCCGCCTCAGCCGCCTCAGTCGCCTCAATCGGCTCAGCGTCTCAGCGTCTCAGCCGTCTCGGTCGGCTCGGTCGCTTCAGCCGCCTCAGCCGCGGAGGTGCTTCCTGAGCACGTCGCGGTAGCGGCGGTCGAAGTCGTCGTAGCGGGCCCGCAGCTCCGCGCCCGGCCAGTCCTCCGGCAGCAGCTCCGCGGGCAGCAGCGGGTCGGCCAGCAGGTGGCGCAGCACCGCCGCCGAGACCAGGAACCCCTCCGCCAGGCCCGCCGCGCGGCCGAGCGCGTCCTCCAGTCGCCGCGCCTCGGCGGCCCAGCCGTCCAGGTCCCACAGCAGGGGAGTGGGGTCGTCGTGCGGGCGGCCGTCGATCAGCGTGCACTGCGCGGTGACGATCTCCGGCCAGGCCCGCACCAGGTTGGCCGGTCGCATCCAGGCGCCCTCGCGCAGCTCGGCCAGGCGCAGCGCGGTCATCGTGTGCCGCAGCGCGGCCCGGTCGGCGGGTGCGCGGCGCTCGGCGGTGACCACGGCCACCTCCCACGTGCCGTCCCAGGGCCTGGTGTGGGGGTCGCGGCTCTCGTCCTGCCTGGCCTGGCGTTCGACGAGCCGCTCCGACAGCGTGTACCGCCCGCCTGACTGCAGCAGGTCGCCGGTCGCGACCATCCGTGACAGCGCCACCCGCACCGTGCCCTCCGCGATGCCGAACAACGCCCCGATGCGCACCAGATGGCGGGCGGAGAGGCGGGGCGGGTGGCTGCCGAGCAGCGCGCTCAGCACGGCCGAGCGGGCGCTCAACGTGCTATTACGCTCTTCCATCGCGTGTCGAGTATATGTAACACTCGAGAGTATGGGCCGGTATCTCATGGAACCTTTCGATCACGGCGACCGCGGTGACCGCTACGCCACCGAGCGTTACCAGGGGGCGGCCGGGCGGAACTGGTGGCGCTGCGACCCGACGCTCCGCCTGCTCATGCGGCGGTACCTGGGTGACGGCTTCGCCTGGGCGCAGCCGCACCTCGACCGGCTGGGCGAGCTGACGGGCGGTCTCGTCGCCCAGTGCGCCGAGGAGAGCGACCGCAACCCGCCGCGACTGGAGAAGTACGACAAGTGGGGCAGGGACATCAGCCAGGTCGTCATGCCGCCGTCGTTCCACGCCGCCCGCGAGGCGCTGATGGCCGACAACTTCACCTCTCCGGCCTTCGCCGAACAGGCCCGTGCGAACGGGGCGGATCCGGCCGTGCTCGGCGCCGCGTGGACATACCTGCTCGACCAGGCCGACATCGGGATGGGCTGCGCGCTCGGCACGGGCGGGGACATGGTGGTCGCGCTCGCCGAGAAGCACGCGCCGCCGGACGTACGCGACCGGGTACGGGAGATCTTCGCCAACGGCTTCTATTCCGGCGAGGCCGCCCAGATGTTCACCGAGCGGTCCGGCGGCTCCGACCTGGCCGCGCTCGAGACCGAGGCCGTGCCCGCCGGTGACGCGTGGCTGCTGTCCGGGTTCAAGTGGTTCGCCTCCAACGCCAACGGCTCCGCGTTCGTGGTGCTGGCCCGGCTGCCGGAGGGGGCGGTGGCGCCGTTCCTGGTGCTGTGGGAGCGGCGCGACGGGAGCCGCAACGGCGTGCGCATCCGCCGGCTGAAGGACAAGCTCGGCACCAGGTCCGTCGCCGCCGCCGAGGTGGAGCTGACAGGGGCGGAGGCGTTCCTCCTGGCAGGAACGGGTTCTGGCTCGGGGCTCGGCACGATGATGCGGCTCACCAACGCCTCCCGGCTCGGCGTGGCCATGATGGGCCTGGGCGTGGCCAGGCGGGCGCTGGTCGAGGCCGTCTGCTACGCAGGGGCGCGGGAGGCGTTCGGCCGGCCGCTCGCCGAGCAGCCGCTGATGCGGCGCAAGCTGGCCGAGCTGGTCGTCGAGGTCGAGGCCGCGCAGGCGCTGGTGTTCGACTGGTACGCCGGTCCACGGCTGCGCCTCGCTCCCGCCCTGGTCAAGCTGCGCGCTGCCCGGCTCGGCGTGACCGCGGCCAGCGACGCGATCGAGGTGCACGGCGGCAACGGCTACATCGAGCAGTGGCCGGTGGCCCGGCTGCTGCGCGACGCGCAGGTCAACCCGATCTGGGAGGGCGGCGACAACATCCTCTGCCTCGACGTGCGCCGCGCCATGGTCAAGGAGCGGGCCCACCTGCCCTTCCTCGACCGCCTGCGCGCCCTGGCCACCTCCGACCTGGTACGCACCCGCGTCGAAGACCTGGCCAAGGCCATCGAGGCGTGGTCCGCGCTGGAGCACTCGGTGGCCGAGGCGCGGCTGTACCCGCTGGCGCAGTTCATGGCCGACGTCTACGCCGCCGCCCTGCTGGAGGACCAGGCCACGTGGGGCCTCGACGACGGCCGCAAGGCGCTCGTGGCCCGCCGGTACGCCGAGTCGCACCTCGTCGACCAGGGGCCGCTGCGCGGCATCGACCGCCCGGCGGGGGAGCCGTCCGACTTCGACACGCTCCTGTCGGGGGCCGTCACGCTTTCCTGACGCGCGCTTCCCGGCTCAGGCCGGGGCGGGAGCGTAGGCTCGGCACGGTCCACGAGGAGAGCCCGGAGATTCGCACGCTTCCCGAGGAGGGTCGCATGACCGTACGCGTGGAGCGCCAAGGCCCCGTCGTCACCGTGGTGATCAGCAGGCCGGAGGCGCGCAACGCCGTCGACCGCGAGACCGCCGACGCGCTGGCCGGGGCGTTCCGTGACTTCGAGGACTCCGACGCCGACGTGGCCGTGCTGTGGGGCGAGGGCGGCACGTTCTGCGCCGGAGCCGACCTCAAGGCGCTCGACAACCGCGTCTGCGAGGAGGGCGACGGGCCGATGGGCCCGACCCGCATACGCCTGACCAAGCCGGTCGTGGCTGCCGTCGCCGGGCACGCCGTGGCGGGCGGGCTGGAGCTGGCCCTCTGGTGCGACCTGCGGGTGGCCGAGGAGGACGCGGTGTTCGGGGTGTTCTGCCGCAGGTGGGGGGTGCCGCTGATCGACGGCGGCACCGTACGGCTGCCGCGGCTCATCGGCGAGTCCCGGGCCATGGACATGATCCTCACGGGCCGGCCGGTCGAGGGGCCGGAGGCGTACGCGTGGGGGCTGGTCAACCGCCTCGTCCCCACCGGCACCGCCCGGCGGCACGCCGAGGCGCTGGCCCGTGAGCTGGCCGCCTTCCCGCAGGCGTGCCTGCGCGGTGACCGGCTGTCGGCGCTGGAGCAGAGCGGGCTGGGGGAGGCGGAGGCGATGCGCAACGAACTGCGCCACGGCCTGGTCTCGCTGCCCGGCGCGGCGGAGGGCGCGGCCCGCTTCGCCGCCGGAGCCGGCCGCCACGGAACCTTCGGGGACATCTGACCGCCACGCGCCTTCCAGGACGTACGGCCACCGCTGAGCCTTCCGGACGTGCAGCCACCGCTGAGCCTTCCGGGACGTACAGCCGCCTACAGTCGCCTACGCCTACAGCCGCCTACATCCGCCACGGAGGCTTCCTGGACGTGCAGGCGGTCTCGGAGGGTTGTCGGTCGGCCCGCGTATGGTGGGCGCTATGCCAGACATCGAGGTCGCCGGGCGCGAGGTCCGCATCACCAGCCCCGACAAGGTGGTCTTCCCGCGGTCCGGCCACACCAAGCTCGACCTGGTCAGGTTCTACCAGCGGGTGGGCGAGGCGGCGCTGCGGGGCGTCCACGGGCGGCCGATGGTGCTCAAGCGGTTCGTGCACGGCATCGAGCAGGAGGCGTTCTTCCAGAAGCGGGCTCCGGCCAAGCGGCCCGACTGGATCGACGTGGCCGAGCTGAAATACCGTTCGGGCCTCAGCGCGGAAGAGGTGGTCTGCACCGATCTGGCGCAGCTCCTGTGGGTGGTCAACCTGGGCTGCGTCGACCTCAACCCCCACCCCGTCCGCTCCGACGACCTGTCCAGGCCCGACGAGCTGCGCATCGACCTCGACCCGGTGCCGGGCGTGGAGTGGGCCGACGTGCTGCGCACCGCCGAGGCCGCCCGCGAGGTGCTGGCCGATCACGGGCTGGTGGCCTGGCCCAAGACGTCCGGCTCGCGCGGGTTCCATGTCTACGCCCGCATCGAGCGCCGCTGGCCGTTCGCGAAGGTGCGCAGGGCCGCCGAGACGGTGGCGCGCGAGGTCGAGCGGCGCGCGCCCGACCTGGCCACCAGCCGGTGGTGGAAGGAGGAGCGGCACGGCGTGTTCGTCGACTTCAACCAGAACGCCTACGACCGCACGGTGGCCAGCGCCTACTCCGTCCGCGCGGTGCAGGATGCCCGCGTGTCCACCCCGCTGAGCTGGGACGAGGTGCCCGGCTGCCGCCCCGAGTCCTACACGATCGACACCGTGCCCGAGCGGCTGGCCGAGCGGGGCGACCCGTGGGAGGACATCGACCTGCACGCGGGTTCGCTCGACGGCCTGCTCGCGCTGGCGGAGGAGCTGGGCCCCGCGCCCAAGCCGCCCAAGGGCAGCGGGCGCAGGCAGCAGACCGTGCCGGTCATCGAGATCGCCAGGGCCGAGCACAAAGACGAGGCGATGGCGGGCCTCGATCGCTGGAAGGCCCGCCACCCCGGCGTCGCCGCCCGGCTGGAGCCCGCCGACGTGCTGGTCGACGGGATGCGCGGGCGCAGCAGCGTGTGGTACCGCATCCGGGTCAACCTCCAGCACGTCCCGGAGGCCGAGCGGCCCGCGCAGGAGCCGCTGGAGGTCGACTACGACCCCTGGCAGCGGAGCGGCTGACGGGCAGCAGCGGAGCGGGTGACAGCGGCGGCGGGGCAGGCGACAGCGGCGGCAGGGCGGATGAGGTCGGGGCCGGTGAGGGCTCAGCGGCCCGAGATGAGGTTCGCCAGGCGGGCGTAGGTCGAGGTCGTCGTCCCGCGCTCGTTCTCGTGCCGGTCGGCGGCCCGGAAGAGCGCGTAGATGAGCTGCACCCCGGCCCAGCGCAGCGGCTCCGGCTCCCACTGGCGCACCTGCCGCCCCACCCAGGGCAGCCCCGTCAGCGCGGTCTCCCTGCGCAGCACCAGGTCGCGCAGCGTACGCCCGGCCAGGTTCGTCGTCGTGACCCCGCTGCCGACATAGCCGCCCGCCCAGCCCAGACCGCTGGCGTGGTTGAGGTGCACCGTCGAGCACCAGTCGCGCGGCACCGCGAGCACCCCGCACCAGGCGTGTGCCACGCGCGCGTCGATCGTCGCGGGGAACAGCTTGACCAGCATCCGCCACAGCAGCGCGACCGTCCGGCGCTGCGTGGCGCCCCGCCGGTCGGTACGCGACCCGTACCGGTACGGCACCCCCCGTCCGCCGATCGCGATCCGGTCGTCGGCCGTGCGCTGCGCGTAGACGTAGGCGTGCGCGTGGTCCTCCAGCAGTTCGCTGCCCTGCCAGCCGATGTGCCGCCACACGTCGGGGGGCAGCGGCTCGGTGACGATCATGGAGCTGTTCATCGGCAGCCACTGCCGGTGCTGCCCGGACAGGCTCGCGGTGAAGCCCTCGGTGGCGCGGATGACGTACTCGGCCGTGACCACACCCCGCGTCGTGACCGCGGCGGCCCGGCCGTTGCGCCGGGGCAGGATCTCGGTCACCGTCGTGTCCTCGAAGAGGTCCACCCCCAGCCGGACCACCGCGGCGGCCAGCCCGATGGCCAGCTTGGCGGGCTGGATGCGGGCGCAGTGCGGCGAGTACGACGCCTCCAGGGCACCCGCCACCTGCACCCGCTCGCGCTGCTCGGCACGTTCCAGCAGCCGTATGTCGTCCTCGCCGTAGCCCCACCTGCGCAGGTCGGCGACCCCGGCGCGCAGGCGGCGCCGCTGGGCCGGGTTCGTCGCGACGTGGATCAGCCCGCCCTTGTGCACGTCGGCGTCGATGCCCTCGGCCCGCGCCACGTCGATGACCTCGTCAACGGACCGGAACATCGCGTGCTGCAGGTCGATCATGGCCTGCCGGCCGTGGGCCCTGGCGTACCGCTTGCGCGACCCGGCGAACTCGGCCGACAGCCACCCGCCGTTGCGCCCCGACGCGCCGAACCCGGCGAACTCCCTCTCCAGGATCGCGATCCGCAACCCCGGCTCGGCCCGCTTGAGGTAGTAGGCGGTCCACAGGCCGGTGTAGCCGCCGCCGACGATGGCGACGTCGTAGTCACGCGGGCCGGGCAGCGCCGGTCGGGGGCCTGGCAGGCCGATCTGCCGGTACCAGAAGGAGACGTCGCCGTTGGCGAAGTCTTTGGTCAGCGGGATGCCGTTGCTCACCGAACACATTGTCTAGTAGCGGACAGGTGCCCAACAAGTCGACGAAGTGTAAGAGGACCGGGCGCTCGGCTAGCCTCGTGTCGGACGTTCGTAACCCTCGTCGCCCCCGTATACGTGCAGGTCAGGATCGCACTCCGGCTGGTTGGCCGGGCTGGTGGGGGAGGCGGTGTGCTCGGAGGCGAAGTCGTCCGACTCGTCCGACATGGCCGGCGGCGGGAGCAGGTAGTCGTACCAGGTGATCTCGCCCTTGGGTACGGCGTCCGTGGTCAGGTCGCCCGCCCGTTGCGCCGCGTACAGACGCCCCGGATAGCGGACGAACAGGCACGCGCGGCGCAGCCCGGCGGCCCGCAGCCAGGTCCGCACCAGTTCCTCGGTGTTGATCACGTGCGGCCCGCCGAACTCGATCTCCCTGCCCGCCGGACCGGCGCTCAGCAGCGCGGCCGCCCGCGTGGCCACCTCGCCCGTGTGCACCGGCTGCCACGGCAGCGAGCGGTCCACCGGCAGCACCGGCAGCGCCGCGAACTCGCCCAGCCGCGCGTGCAGCCACTGGTGGAACGGGGTGGCGCGGAGAATCGTCCAGCCCAGACCGCTCTCGGTGACCAGGCGCTCGGCCGCCAGCTTGTGCCTGAGGTGACCGTGGGCGGCCCGATCGGCCCCGACCATCGAGGTGAACAGCACATGCGACACCCCGGCCGCGCGGGCCAGCGTGAGCAGGGTCCTGGTGCCGGGCACGTCCACCGCGCCGCGTCCCTTGCGGCCGCTCGTGGCCAGGTGGGCGATCGCGTCCACCCCGTCAACGGCCTCCCTGACGCCGTTGCCCGAGACGAGGTCGCCCCACATCCACTCGACGTTGCCGCGGCCGTTCCGCTTGGTACGGCTGAGGGCGCGTACCTCGTGACCCGCCTTGAGCAGGGCGGGAATGACCGCGCCGCCCAGCGTGCCGGTGGCTCCCGTGACCAGAATGCGCATGTCACATCTCCTACCCGTCAATCCCGAGAAATGCCAATGAATCCCATTCCGGTGCCGGCGAGCCGAGCGCCCCGGGGCCGGCTTGGGTCGCCGGAGGGGCGTCGTCGGAGGAGGCGGCGGCGGCCAGGGCATCGGCAGAGAACCGCATGGGTCTGTCATGAGAAAACAGCCGTTGACCTTGGGAAATGCTTTAAGGTTGGTGGGTGGTGTTTGAGGATGGTTGGGCGGTTTCGCCCCTGCGCTGGCTGATGGACGCACTGGGTGACACCCAACTCGCCAGGATGGGCGGGGATCCGGGGCTGGTGGCCGCGGTCGACCAGCACGCGGCGGTGCTGCGCGACGCGATCCCGCTCGACCGCGAGACGCTGGGCGACTACCTGCTGGGCTTCCTCGACGAGTTGCGGCACCGGGGCTGGGCCTTCACCGGCGAGCCCGACCCGCCGTCCCTGCGGCTGACGGCGGTCTGCTGGCTGACCCGCGAACTCGGCCTCCTGGAAGACGGCCACCCGGCCTGAACGGCATCGTCCCGGACCTCTGCCCGCTTCCGCCCGTGGCGGCGTCGTCCCGGACATCTGCCTGCTTTCCGCGCGTGTCGGCGTCGTCTCGGACCTCTGCCTGCTTTCCGCGCGTGGCGGTGGCGTCCCGGGTGGGCCTCCCCGTCGCGGGGAGGGGCCACCCGGGTCCTGCGCGTCGCACGGAGCCGCCCGGGGACGGTGCCGGGCTCTGGGCTCGGGCGGATGTCAGCTCGGCGGCTGGTCCGAGCCGGTCGTCGTCGTACCGCCGCCGGTCGTCGTCGTACCGCCGCCGGGCATCGTCCGGATCCGCGCGCTCTCCTCCTCGGTCATCGACCGGGCGTCCTCCCGCCCCCGCTGGTACGCCTCCGCGTGCGCCCTGGCCTGCGGAGCCTCCTGCTCGATGCGCCCCAGCCACCGTTCCCAGCGCTGCTGCATGGGCCGGATGAGCCCGCCCCCGATGCCGATGGCCGCGATCGCCCCGAGGGTGGCGAGCACCGTGATCAGCACCGGCGTCGTGACGGACGTGGCCACGCCGATCTGGTTGAGCGCCGCGATGATGCCCAGCGCCCAGATGAACACCGCCGCCATGATGGCCAGCCAGCGTCCGTACGACAGACCGCCGAGCATGCCGCTCAGGATGTCCTTGACCGCCCTGGCCACGGCACCGGCCACCACGATGATCACGATGGCCACGATGGCCTTGGGCAGCCAGCCCACCACTGAGGCCAGCAGGCCGGAGACCGGGTTGGGCCCGAAGACGTTGAAGGCTATCTGCAGGGTGACCAGCAGGATCGCATAGAAGACGATCCTGGCGAGCAGGCTGCTGGCGTCGTACCTGCTGCGGGCCAGCCAGTTTCGTACGCCGCTGCGCTCCACCGCCCGATCGAAGCCGACCCGTTCGAGCACCTTGTCGACGATCTTCTCGAGCGCCTTGGCCACGAGCCACCCGATGAAGAGAATCACCAGGAACGCGACCAGCTTCGGGACGAACGTCGCTATCCCCCGCCAGGCATCCGATATGCCTTGGCCAATGTTGATGTCCACGGTTCCCTCCTCCGAGGAGCCAATGCCTCGGCGCTACCCGGACAGAAACCGTATATACACGCAGTGCATCCAAAACTTCGCAGAAAGCTATATATCCGGCTCCATCTGCTCGTTGTGGCCGCCGGGATGCCGCAGCAGCCGGTCGGCCTGGCGGAGGACGGCCGCCAGGTACTGGCGGGTGGCGGCGGGATCGGCCGGTTCGGTCGGATCGGTCGGTTCGGCCGGGTCGAGGAGCATGCGGTACATCGCCGCGCCCACGACCATGTCGATCACGGTGTCGAGGTCGGCGTCCTCGGCCAGCAGCCCTTCGCCGCGGGCGCGCTCCAGCGCGGCGCGGATCACCCGGCGGCGGGGCTGGATGTACTGCTCGCGGTAGGTGGCCAGCAGCGCGGGGTGGCTGGTGCTGGAGCCGATGAGCTGGGCGAGGACCGTACGGAAACGGGCGTCACCGAGAGTGCGTACCCAGGAGTCCATGAGCCGCTCGTCGGCAGGTCGGGCCGTGGCGTCGGCCGTGGCCCAGATCTCCTCCTCAGGGACGAGGGTGCGGGCCTGCTCGATGGCCTGGGTGAGTAGTTCCTCCTTCGACGACCAGCGCCGGTAGACGGTCACCTTGGCCACCCCTGCGCGCTTGGCGATCTGCTCGAAGTTCGCGCCCTCCAGGCCGCGCTCCACGAACAACTCCAGCGCCGCCCGCATGATCGCCTCATCCGCCTCGGGGTCGCGCGGCCTGCCCCGCGTGCGCCGTACAGAGGTCATCCGAACGCCACCTTTCCCAAGCCCGTCCCCGAGGCGGGCGCGACGAAGCGAGGTGCGTGCCCGGGGCGCAGCCGCCAATCAGAGGTGAGGACGCTCTCCATGCCCCGGCGCAGCTCCCGCAGCCCCGCCTCGCCGGGCGCCCCGTCGGCGAACGCGGAGGCCACCAGATCGAACTGGTAGCGGGTGTTGTCGTGTGCGAACAGCGGCACCACTCCAGGATCCGAGGCCAGCAGCCGCTGGACGCGCCGGGCGGCCTCGATCTGGCGGACGGTGTCCTGGCCGCCGATGGTCATCTGCCGGACCTGGTCGGTGGCCAGGTGGGGCAGCGTGTAGAGGGTGTCGCCCATGAACAGCACGCCTCCGGAGTCCAGGCGCAGCAGCACGCACATGTGGCCGGGGGAGTGGCCCGGCGTGGGCAGCAGGATAACGCTGCTGTCGCCGAAGTGGTCCTGACTGCCGGGAAAGGGCCCGAACGCGCCGGAGTCGAAGGCGGGGAACGACAGGTTCTCCTTGACCAGACCGAAGGAGTGCGGATAGAGCACGCCGTGCTCCCAGTCGCGCCGATCCAGCACCACCGTCGCCCGGGGCAGGTAGCGCAGCCCTCCCGCGTGGTCGTCGTGGACGTGGGTGAGGAAGACCGTGGTGATCTCCTCGGCGGCGTAGCCGAGCCGGGCCAGCCGGACGCGTAGATCCTGCCCGGCGGTCATCCGGTACTCGTCGCGCTCGGTCAGCAGCCGCGAGGTCAGGCCGTAGTAGCCGTCGTGGTCGTGCGCCTGCTCCCAGTTGACGCCGGTGTCGACCAGCATGAGGCCGTGCCGGGGGTGGTCGATGAGGTAGGCGTGGACCGGCACCGCGATCTGCGCCTTGTCGACCAGGGTGCGTACGTAGCCGTTCAGCCCTTCCCAGCCGTCCAGGCCGCCGTAGAACTGGCCGTACGTGACGATGGTGTCGCCGGTGTGGATCGGGAACACCCGGACGGCTCCGTCCGTGATCCGCCGCCGTGCGCCAGGGGCGCGTACCGCCGCCTGTCGCTCCCGCTCGCCTCTGGCCATAGACGCGCGGCGCTGCCGGTCCACGAGGCCGCCCGACAGCCCGCTCGCCGTACCCAGGACCAGTCCCGCGCCGCCCATCAGGAAGGCCCGCCTGGCCTGCCGTGCGGGACGGCCGTCCGCGCTCCGGCGGCCACGTAGGACGGCGACCACCGCTCCGGCCAGGCACGCCCCGGCGGCCAGGGCGAGCAGCACCGGCAGGTCCGTGACGTGGTAGACGACCGCGAGGTAGAGCCCCAGCGTGCCCAGACCGGCCGCGACGCCGAAGAACGCCGGCGTCCGACGCCTGGCCCGCCCGCCGAGCGCCCTCGGCCAGAGCAGCCCGCACCCCAGCCCGGTCAGCACCAGCCCGTACGTCACCAGCACCGGCACCGGCACGCCCTTCAACCGCAGCACCAGCCAGACGGCCACGATCGCAAGGCCGAGAACGACCACCCCGACCCTGCCCAAGACCTTCAACACCGGGCCCACCCCAATTCGTAAACGCAAACGGACGCGTTTACATAATAACCAGAGGCCCTGAGCGGAGACCGACACCACCGACGGGCCGGCCGCCCTGGAGCGTGCCATGGCTGCTCGACGCGACTGACGTCAACACCTGCGATCAGGTCCCAGAGGTGGGGGTCATCACGACATTAGCGCCGATGCCGACCGCAGCCGTGATCGACCTGGAAACGACAAGAAGCCCCAGACTCACGAACCAGACCGTGAGCTGGGGCTTGACTCCTGTTCGACCAGGTCGGACCTGATCTGCCGGGGAGCCTGGTGGACGATACTGGGATTGAACCAGTGACCTCTTCCGTGTCAGGGAAGCGCTCTCCCGCTGAGCTAATCGTCCTTGTCGAGCCGGGAATCAGAGCGGAAGACGGGATTCGAACCCGCGACCCTCACCTTGGCAAGGTGATGCTCTACCACTGAGCCACTTCCGCGTGGCGGTGCACTTACCTTAGCGGATCCGGGAGGGCCGCCGATCATCGAGGTGGAGACGGGATTTGAACCCGTGTGGACGGCTTTGCAGGCCGCTGCCTCGCCTCTCGGCCACTCCACCAGGAGCCTCACTCCGAGCGGAAGACGGGATTCGAACCCGCGACCCTCACCTTGGCAAGGTGATGCTCTACCACTGAGCCACTTCCGCGTGAAGGCCCGGCCGTGTACGCCGGGCTACGGGAAAACCATATCGTCTCCGGGGAGTGCCTGTGCGCACCGCGACGCCCAAGGGGCGAAACCGGCGCGTCACGCGGACGGGTGCACCAGGCGCATGTCCTTGGCCATCACGAACATCACCCGGTGACCGAGCTGGATCTGGTAGTAACGCGTCCCGCCCGTGGTGGTCACGTGCTTGGCGGGACTGTACGCGTTCGCCGCGTAGTACGACCCGGTGATCGTGTCACCCACCGCGTACGTCTGCCCCGGCGCGATCTTGTACTTGAGCGGCGTCAAAGCCTGGTACGCCGCCCCCTTGTAGGCGGACTTCTCCGGATAGGCCCGCCCGTACACCTTCACGTCGGCCGACACCGGCGTCGCGATGGGCCCCTTGGCCGGGATGGCGGTCGGGTTCGAGGCCGGGTTGCGGAACCACGCCTTCTGCCCCAGGTACCAGATCGCCGTCCAGTCCCCCTGCCGCTCCGCGACCGCGTAGCGCTGGCCGGTCGAGGCGCGGGCGCTGTGGTCGTACACGCTGTGGGTGCTCGGCTTGCCCGGGTGTTTGCCCAGGTCGGTGACGAGGGGGGCGGTGTCGCTCGGCGACTTGTGCAGCCACACCGTGGACGCTCCGTGCGCGGGACACGCCTGGTTGGGCTTGGTGGACTCGCAGCCGGTGAAGCGCGGCCGGTGGGTGGCGTACGACGGGCGGATGATGACGGAGTCGCCGTCCTTGGCCGCCTTGAACGGCTTGTTCATGAGTTCGAAGTAGTGCGCCCAGTCCCAGTACGGCCCCGGGTCCTCGTGCATCCCCGCGACCGTCTGCGGGGTCGTCCCCGGCACGTTGTCGTGGCCCAGGATGTGGGCCCGGTTGAGCGGGATGTCGTACTTCCCGGCCAGATACTTGACCAGCCGCGCCGACGACCGGTACATCGCCTCCGTGTACCAGGCGCCGCCCTTGGCCAGGTAGCCCTCGTGCTCGATGCCGATCGAACGGGTGTTGACATCCCAGTTCCCCGCATGCCAGGCGATGTCGTTCGTCGCCACGTGCTGGGCGACATGTCCGTCGCGGGAGCGGATCGTGTAGTGCCAGCTCACGTACTTCGGGTTGCGGATCATGGACGGGATGCCCTGGTAGGTGCCCTCGGTGTCGTGAACGACGATGTAGTCGACGGCGCGGGCGCGTGACAGGCGGTCGTGGTTGCCGTAGTCGCGGCTCTTCTTCTTGCCGAAGCTCTTGTGGGCGGCGGGCATCCATTCGCAGGTGAGGGAGGAGGGGCACTCCGCCTGCCGGCCCCCCGAGTGCCCCTTCGGCCCGGGGGTGCCGGTCCACGTGAGGGGTCCGGCCTCCTCGTCCGCCAGGGGGTCGAGGTCGGTGCCGGTGTCGGCCTGTTCGTCGGTGGCGGGCAGGGTGTCGTCGTCCACGACGTGCTCGTTCTGGACGGGCGCGGCGTCCGGGTCGTGCCTCGTGACCGCCTCGGCGTCCTCGTCGCGCAGTTCGCGCAGGCCGGGGACGGGGGCGAGCCGTACCAGGTGGCCGTCGTCGGTACGCCGCTGCGCCCCCTCCCGCATCACCGAGAACACCTCGTCCGCGAACGCCCGGGACGCCGCCGGGTCGTCCGCCCCCGCGTACCGCCCGACGGCCTGGCGCCAGGCGGCGGGGTCGGCGCTGGGGCGGGCCTGGTAGGAGGCGAGGAGGGCGGCTCCGGCGCGGATGTTCGCGGCCGGGTCGTGCCGCAGCCGGGCGGCCCCCATCCCGGTCAGGCGACCGGCCTCGGGCAGGGTCGTCCGAGGCGCCGACTCGGACGCGTGCGCCGCCGAGTGGGTCACCGCCTCGACGCGCGCCTGGGACATCGGACGGGAGTCGTCGCCCCGAGGATCTCCCAGGGCGTCCCCGATGAGGGCGTGGTCGTGCCCGAGCGCGTCGGCGGGGAAGGCGTCCACCAGGTGCATCGGGCCGTACCCGCCCGCCGTGCTGGGCCGTCCCCCGTTCGCGTCCCACCGCGACTCCAGGTACGAGACCGCCAGCAGCACGCTCTCTGGCACCCCGTACTCGCGGGAGGCGGCGGCGAAGTCCCCCTGCCGCCCGGAGGCCGCCGGGACCGCCGAGACCGTTGCGGTCGCCGGAAGGGTGGAGGCTGCGGGCAGGACGTCGGCGGGTACGGCGAGGACGCCGGCGGCCAGGACGGCGGCGAGCCAGAGCTGCATGAACATCTCCCCAGGAACGTCACGATGCGACTACTCACCGTAGCCATTCCCAGAAAGGGATGTGTCAGACGGGTCGGATGTTACAGATGAGATCTAACAGATCCCCGGCGAATTCGGCCCGACTGCCCGGAAGCCCCGCCCTCGCCTGGCGCCACGCCCCGCCATCTCCCCGAAGCGTTAAATCCTGCCCGATTTCGGGCAGGATGTTGGCGTGCCTTGTTCCAGAGCCGTAGGGTCCTCGTCTGTGTCCACGGCGCGACATCCATACGAAGATCTCATCACCCACCTCACCAGGACGAGCCCCCTCGGTCCCGGCGAAGCGGCCCGCGTGGTCGCCGACGTGCTGGCGTACTTCTCCGAGTCCGTCGAGGAGTTCGTCCGCCGCCGTCACGGCGAGCTGAAGACGCGCGGCTTCACCAACGACGAGATCTTCCCCCGGATCGCCGGTGAATTACGGGGCCGCCGCGTGGCGGCCCCCGAGCTGTCGCTGAGGCAGCTACGCAGGATCGTTTACGGATAAGAGGAGACCTCGATGTGCGGAATCGTGGCCTACGTCGGCCCCAAGGACGCCGCGCCCATCCTGCTGGAGGGCCTGCAGCGGCTGGAATACCGGGGCTACGACTCGGCCGGGGTCGTGGTGTCCAACAAGGGCCTCAAGGTACGCAAGGTCAAGGGCCGGGTGGCCGATCTGGCCAAGGTCGTGCCGGGCAGGTTCAAGGGCAACCTCGGCATCGGGCACACCAGGTGGGCCACGCACGGCGTGCCGAGTGACGTCAACGCCCATCCGCACCTGTCCGCCGACGGGCGCGTCGCGGTCGTGCACAACGGCATCATCGAGAACGCCGGGGAGTTGCGCGCCAAGCTGGAGGCCGACGGGGTGGTGTTCGCCTCGGAGACCGACACCGAGGTGCTCGCGCACCTGATCGCCCACGCGGTCGACGAGAACGACTCGCTGGAGGAGGCCGTCAGGAAGACGCTCAAGGCCGTCGTGGGCACGTACGGCATCGCCGTGATCGACTCCGAGCGGCAGGGCGAGGTGGTCGTGGCCCGCAACGGCAGCCCGATCGTGCTGGGCATCGGCGAGAAGGAGATGTTCGCCGCCTCCGACGTGGCCGCGCTGGTCCGCTACACGCGCCAGGTCGTGCACCTGGAGGACGGCGAGCTGGCCGTGCTCAAGGCCGACGGTTTCCACACCTTCGCCAGCGACGCCCGTGAGACGGCCAAGGAGCCGTTGACCGTCGACTGGGACGCCGGCCACTACGACACCGGCGGCTATGAGCACTACCTGCTCAAGGAGATCTCCGAGCAGCCCGAGACGATCACCAGGACGTTGAGCGGGCGGCTCGACGAGCGGTTCCACGTCGCCCACCTCGGCGGTCTCAACATGGACGCCCGCGAGACGCGCTCGTTCCGCCGGGTGAAGATCATCGGGTGTGGCTCGGCGTACTACTCGGGGCAGATCGGGGCACAGCTCATCGAGGAGTTGGCGCGCATCCCGTCCGACGCCGAGCCGGCCAGCGAGTTCCGCTACCGCAACCCCGTCGTCGACCCCGACACGCTCTACGTCGCGATCAGCCAGTCGGGCGAGACGTACGACACGCTCGCCGCCGTGCAGGAGCTCAAGCGCAAGGGCGGCCGGGTCATCGGCATCGTCAACGCCGTCGGCAGCGCCATCGCCCGCGAGGTCGACGGCGGCATCTACCTGCACGCGGGGCCCGAGGTGTCGGTCGCCTCGACCAAGGCGTTCACCTCGACCTCGCTGGCGTTCGCGCTGCTCGCGCTGCACCTGGGCCGGGTGCGCGACCTGTCGCCCGCCGACGGGCGGCGCGTCGTGGAGGGCCTGCGCCGGCTGCCGGGGCAGATCGAGCAGATCCTCCAGCAGGGCGACAAGATCGCCGAGCTGGCCAAGAAGTACGCCCACCACCCGAGCATGATGTTCGTCGGCCGGGTGCGCGGCTACCCGGTGGCTCGCGAGGGCGCGCAGAAGCTCAAGGAGATCTCCTACATCCACGCCGAGGCGTATCCGGCCAGCGAGCTGAAGCACGGCCCGCTCGCGCTGATCGGCCCCGACATGCCGACCGTCGCGGTCGTGCCCGACGACGAGCTGCTCGACAAGAACCTCACCACGCTCGGCGAGATCCGCGCCAGGGGCGGCCAGGTGCTCATGGTGGGCCACCGCGAGCCCGGCGCGAAGCTGGCCGACGACGTCATCGTGATCCCGAAGAACGAGATCGAGCTGGACCCGATCCTGCTGACGATCCCGCTTCAGCTCCTGGCGTACTACGCGGCGGTGGTGCTCGGCCGGGACGTCGACAAGCCTCGCAACCTTGCCAAGAGCGTTACAGTCGAGTAGCTGTGCCAAATTCGTCGCAAAGTATCGTTATCTCGGTGCTGACGACATAAATTCAATACTGTGCGGCAGTTCGACCATCAGAGGCCCAATCCCGCACGCATGTATGACTACATGCTCGGCGGGAAGGACAACTTCGCGGTCGATCGCCTGGCCCTCGACCAGCTCACCGAGCTGATCCCGGAGGCGGTCCCGCTGGCCCGCGCGAACCGGGCCTTCCTTCAGCGTGCGGTGCGCTATGTGGCCCGCGCCGGGGTCGGCCAGTTCCTCGATCTCGGCAGCGGCCTGCCCACCCAGGGCTGCGCCCACGAGATCGCCCCAGAGGCGCGGGTCGTCTACGTCGACCACGATCCGGTGGTCGGTGCGCACGCCAAGGTCCTGCTCCGGCGCTCGCCGGGCAGGGCCTTTTTCGTTCAGGGCGACCTGCTCGACCCGGAGGACGTGCTGGCCAGGGCGGGTGAGTTCCTCGATCTCGACCGGCCGATCGGCGTGCTGCTGGTCTCGATCCTGCACTTCCTGCCCGACTCGGCCGATCCGCAGCGGGCGGTGGCCGTGCTGCGCGAGCGCATGGCGCCCGGCGGCTTCCTGGTGGTCTCGCACGCCACGACCCTGGCGCACGTGGACGGTGACGAACCGCCGGGAGGCAGTTCGCCCGGCGGTGGCGGGGCCGATCGCACCCCGTCCCGGATCAGGTCGTTCTTCGGTGACTTCCCGCTGGAGCCGCCGGGGCTCGTACAGGCCACCGACTGGCGTCCCGACCGTCCCAAGCTGGTGGGGGACTGGTCCCTGCCGTCGTCGCTCATGGCCGGAGTCGGACGGAAGCCGCCAGGAACTCTCGGCAGACGATAAAACGCCCAAAAACCCTATTAACCTATTAAATCCAGCAAAACACGGGAAAAGACTGTGGTCGGCCACGATTGAAATGTGTAACGCCGCGTAATGTGTCAATAACCTGAGGTAAGGGGGAAATTCGGGGGAGAGGCACCATGCGGCGTCGGCGATTCTTCGCCTGGGGGGCGGGCCTGGCCGCCTGCGTGACCGGCTGCGGCACGCAGTACGCCGGCGGGGACATGCCGCACGCCCGGTTCTCCATCGTGTCCGGCGGCGACCGCTGGGCCAGGGCGGGGCAGGTGTTCACCGACGCGGTCCGGGCGGCCGGGTTCGAGCTGGGTCCTGGTTCCAAGATCAGGGTGAGCGGCCTGCCCGCGCTGGCCGCCGACGAGCTGAACAACGGTCGGAGCGTGCTCGACACCGCCACCCCGCTGGCCAGGCTCACCGGAGAGGCCGAGGTCGTGGTCGTGCCCGGCCGCTCCCCTGTGCAGGACTTCGGCGACCTCGGCGAGCGGCTCCTCTCCCGCCCCGGCCAGACGCAGTTGGTGGGCGGGCCGCAGGGTGAGCCCGACCACCTGCTCTTCGGCCTGATCGCCAGGGCGCTCGGCGCGGACACCAGGCAGGTCTACTACACCGGCTACCCCAGCAGGGGCGAGGCCGCCGCCGCGCTGCTGTCCGGTCAGGCGATCGCCGCGGCGGGCCCGTTGTCGGACTGGCGTACCGCCATCGGCCGTGGCCGGGTCAGGGCGCTCGCGGTCTCCTCGGCCCAGCGGGTGCCGGACCTCGACGTGCCGACCCTGCTGGAGTGCGGGGTTCGGGTGGACTTCGCGGACTGGGCGGCCGCGTTCGGTCCCGAGCACATGTCCCAGGGGAGCCGCGACCGGGCTGTGCGCATGTGCGACCAGGTGCTGCGATCCGGTGTCTGGGAGGCGGCCTGCCGGGGCGAGGGGTGGCTGACGATCCCGCTGACCGGAGACGACTTCAGCCGCTGGCTCGGCACCGAGATCGCCAGAACGCGGGCCGTCCTGCGGGACCTCGGACTGCTCGACACCACCAAAGCCACAACATGCTGGGGTAGTTGCGGGAACGGCCACTAGATGTAGGATCCTGGTCGTCGCTGGTTCGCCTCTACGGAGGCGGAGCAAAAGGGAACCCGGTGAGATTCCGGGGCTGCCCCGCAGCGGTGAGTGGGAACGACCGCCGTCATTGACGCACTGGAGAGATCCGGGAAGCGACGGCCAGTAGGTGCCTTTGCGCGTGCCCGCGAGCCCGAAGACCTGCCAGCGGCGTGCCGGGCGTGTGCCCGGCAGGAAGTGTTCAGGGTCTCGAGGGCGGGCCAGGGCACGACGCGGCCGTACACACGCGCGCCGCCGTGCTCTCGCGTGCCCTCACGGGGATGAGCTCGCGAGGAGAGAGAGCACGTGACGCAGATCGTTGAGGTTGACCGCCGGCTGGCCATCGAGGAGGCCGCCGCCCGGGTGATCACCGACCCGGCCAACTCCCGCGTCGCCGCCCGGCTGCTGGCCGAGGAGATCGCCGACGAGGCCGCCGGGCACGGCGTGCGCTCGTTCTCCGAGTCCGTCGCCGCCACCCACGCGGCCGGGCTGGTCCAGGACGGGCTCGCGGAGTTCGTCGCCGCGCACGCCGCCGAGCTGGACGCGCTGGTCTCGGCCGAGGCGGACGACCGGTTCGAGTATTTCGGGCTGCGTACGGTCTACGACCGCTACCTGCTGCGTGACCCCGAGACGCGGGCGGTGCTGGAGCGGCCCCAGCACTTCTTCCTGCGCGTGGCCTGCGGGCTGTCGCAGACCGTGGCCGAGGCGGCCGAGCTGTACGGGCTGATGTCCAGGCTGGCGTACCTGCCCAGCTCGCCCACGCTGTTCAACTCCGGGGCCCGCCGCCCGCAGCTCTCGTCCTGCTTCCTGCTCGACTCGCCGCGCGACGAGCTGGAGGGCATCTACGACAGGTACGGCCAGGTGGCCCGGCTGTCGAAGTACGCCGGAGGCATCGGCATCTCGTGGACCAGGGTGCGCTCGCGCGGCTCGCTGATCAGGGGCACCAACGGCCACTCCAACGGCATCGTGCCGTGGCTGCGTACGCTCGACTCCTCGGTGGCTGCGGTCAACCAGGGAGGGCGGCGCAAGGGGGCGGCCTGCGTCTATCTGGAGACCTGGCACGCCGACATCGAGGAGTTCCTCGAACTGCGCGACAACACCGGCGAGGACGCCCGCCGCACCCACAACCTCAACCTGGCCAACTGGGTGCCGGACGAGTTCATGCGCCGGGTGGAGGCCGACGAGCCGTGGTCGCTGTTCGACCCGAAGGAGACGCCCGACCTCACCGACCTGTACGGCGAGACGTTCACCGCCGCCTACCGGGCCTACGAGGCGGCCGGTCGCTTCACCCGCCAGATCCCCGCCAGGACCCTGTACGGCCGCATGATGCGCACGCTCGCGCAGACCGGCAACGGCTGGATGACGTTCAAGGACGCCGCCAACCGCACCTCCAACCAGACCGCCCGCCCCGAGAACGTCATCCACCTGTCGAACCTGTGCACCGAGATCCTCGAGGTCACCAGCGACGGCGAGACCGCCGTGTGCAATCTCGGCTCGATCAACCTGGCCGCCCACCTGGCCGGGGACGACGTCGACTGGGAGCGGCTGGGCCGCACCGTGCGCACGGCCGTCCGGTTCCTCGACTGCACCATCGACCTGGGCTTCTACCCGACGCCCGAGGCCGAGGCGGCCAACAGGCGCTGGCGGCCCATCGGGCTCGGCGTGATGGGGCTGGCCGACGTGTTCTTCACGCTGCGGCTGCCGTTCGACTCGCCGCGGGCGCTGGAGCTGTCCACCCGGATCGCCGAGGAGATCGCGCTGGCCGCGTACGACACCTCGGCCGACCTCGCGGTCGAGCGCGGCCGGCACCCCTCGTACGCCGACACGCGGGCGGCCGGGGGAGTGCTGCACCCCGACCACTACGGCGCCGGCGGCAGGCCGCGCTGGGACGCGCTCCGCGAGAAGATCGCGGCCACGGGCCTGCGGAACTCGCTCATGATCGCCATCGCGCCCACCGCCACCATCGCCTCGATCGCGGGCTGCTACGAGTGCATCGAGCCGCAGGTGTCCAACGTGTTCAAGCGGGAGACCCTGTCGGGAGAGTTTCTGCAGGTCAACCGGTATCTGGTGGCCGACCTGCAAACACGCGGGCTGTGGACGCGGCAACTGCGCGACGACCTCAAGCGCGCCGACGGCTCCGTGCAGCAGGTGCCCGGCATCCCCGACGACCTCAAGGTGCTCTACCGGACGGCCTGGGAGCTGCCGCAGAAGGCGCTCATCGACCTGGCCGCGGCGCGGCAGCCGTACATCGACCAGTCGCAGTCGCTCAACCTCTTCATGGCCAGCCCGACCATCGGCAAGCTCTCCTCGATGTACGCCTACGCCTGGAAGCAGGGGCTGAAAACGACGTACTACCTGCGTTCGCGCCCGGCCACCCGGATCGCCCAGACCACGGTGGCGGCGCCCTCGGCGGAGTCTGTGGCGGAGTCTACGGCGGCGATCGCCTGCTCTCTCGAGAACCCCGAAACCTGCGAAGCCTGCCAGTAAGGAGACCCGCCCATGCTGCTCGACCCCGGAATGGACCTCACCCTCCGGCCGATGCGCTACCCCGACTTCTACGAGCGTTACCGCGCGGCCATCCGCAACACGTGGACCGTCGAGGAGGTGGACCTGCACTCCGACCTCGCCGACCTGGCCAGGATGACGCCGCAGGAGCGCCACCTGATCAACCGGCTGGTCGCCTTCTTCGCCACCGGCGACTCCATCGTGGCCAACAACCTCGTGCTCAACCTCTACCAGCACGTCAACGCCCCCGAGGCCCGCCTGTACCTGAGCAGGCAGCTCTTCGAGGAGGCCGTGCACGTGCAGTTCTACCTGACGCTGCTCGACACGTACCTGCCCGATCCGGACGAGCGGGTCAAGGCGTTCGCCGCGATCGAGCACATCCCGTCGATCCGCGACAAGGCGGAGTTCTGCTTCAGGTGGATCGACTCGATCAACGGGCTGGACCGGCTGGAGACCGTCGACGAGCGCCGGCGGTTCCTGCTCAACCTCATCTGCTTCGCGGCCTGCATCGAGGGCCTGTTCTTCTACGGCGCGTTCGCGTACGTGTACTGGTTCCGCTCCCGGGGCCTGCTCGGCGGCCTGGCCACCGGGACGAACTGGGTGTTCAGGGACGAGTCCATGCACATGGAGTTCGCGTTCAGCGTGGTCGACACCGTACGGGCCGAGGAGCCGTCGTTGTTCGACGACGAACTCGGCAAGCAGGTCACGCTCATGATCGAGGAGGCCGTCGCCGCCGAGCTGGCCTTCGCCGAGGACCTGTGCGGCGACGGCATGCCCGGCATGGGGGCCGCGCAGATGCGCGAGTACCTGGAGTACGTCGCCGACCAGCGGCTGGTCCGCCTGGGCCTGCCCAGAAGGTACGCTTCGGCCAACCCCTTCGCCTTCATGGAGTTGCAGGACGTCCAAGAGCTGGCCAACTTCTTCGAACGGCGGGTCTCCGCCTACCAGGTTGCGGTGGAGGGCAATGTCACCTTTGATGAGACTTTCTAGGACGTTGGGGGCATAAACGTGCAGTCTCCGGCAGACTGGCCGATCCTGGCGATCTCCGTGGTCGGGGCGATCCTCCTGGTGGAGCTGGCCAGGCGGGTGCTGAACAGGGTGGGGCGCAACTGGGCGCTCGCCCGGCATCTGGTGGAGCACTGCACGTGGTCGGCGTACTGGGTGGCCGCCGTCGTGGCGGCCAACCTGGTCTTCGGGCCGGGGATGCTGGGCGACTCGCCCGGCGACCGGGCCCTGGCCGCCACGGTCGAGCGGGTGCTCGGCCTGGTCACGATCGCCGCCGTCACCTGGCTGATCGTGCAGGCCACGTACGCGCTGACGGACGTCGTCCTCGACCGGCTGGTGCTGATCAAGGGCGACGACAACCGCCGGGCGCGGCGCATCATGACGCAGATCGCGCTGGTCCGCCGGATCGCCGCCGCCGCCATCATCGTGATCGCGCTCGGCGCCATGCTCTTCTCCTTCCCCCAGGTACGCGCGCTCGGGGCCGGGCTGCTGGCCTCGGCCGGGATCGCCGGGGCGGTCGTCGGCATCGCCGCCCAGCCCACCCTCGGCAACGCGCTGGCCGGGCTCCAGCTCGCCTTCAGCGACGCGCTCCGCCTGGACGACGTGGTCGTGGTCGAGAAGGAGTGGGGCCGGATCGAGGAGCTGACGCTCACGTACGTGGTGCTGCGGCTGTGGGACGAGCGCCGGCTCGTGCTCCCGGTGTCGTACTTCACCCAGAACCCGTTCGAGAACTGGACCCGCCACGGCAGCAGGGTGCTCGCCGTGGTGTTCCTGCGCGTGGACTGGTCGGTGCCGGTCCCGAAACTGCGCGAGGCCCTGTACGCGTTCCTCCAGGGCAACCCGCTGTGGGACCAGAAGGACTGGACGCTCCAGGTCACCGACGTGCTGCCGAACGGCCTGGTGGAGGTGCGGGCCCTGATGAGCGCCGCGGACGCGCCGTCCTCGTGGGACCTCAAGTGCGACGTCCGCGAATTCCTGGTCGAGTACGTACGGGAGCACCACCCCGAATCGCTGCCCCGTTTCCGCGTCGAAACCCCGGAGTCCCGCCTGGAGGCCGGGAAAGACCCGCGATAAATAAGTGGCACCCGGTTGGATCAACCGTTTACCGTGGACATCGTCCAGCACGGCAAAAGGTAGGAAAAGGAGGGCGGCGACGTGCGTCACCAGTGCCGACTGAGCACCTCACGGCTGTCCGAGCCACTGCCCGGGCCGTGCCGCAGGCTTTCCGGATAAACGTTTCAACGGAATTCCGGGAAGCCGCCTCGACCACCGTTCGAGGCGGCTTCTTTCCGGTCGCGAACATTTCATGAGAAACCGAGTGTGGGGCAGCTTGGTCAGCCCGCCTGCCTTGGGAGCAGGAGCACCGCAGGTTCGAATCCTGCCACTCGGACGACGGCCCTGAATGGACGGGGCCGCGGGCCTGGCCGACGGGAGCGGCGTCCCCCGGCCGGACCTCGCCCTCACCCCGGGCCGGCCCACGCCAGCCGGGCCCGGGGTCCAGCCGCTCTGGCCCAACTGGCAGAGGCGCCGTCTTCAGGAGGCGGAGGTTCAGGGTTCGAATCCCTGGAGCGGCACGATCGACCGGCCGTCCCCCTGGTCGCCCGCCTGGCTCAGCGCTTGGAGAGCCGGGCGTAGCGGGTGGTTTCGTAGCGGTCGATCGCGGCGCCGAGCTGGGCGAGCTTCTCGGTGTAGAGGACGGGCAGGACGCCGGGCTCGGCGGCCGGGCGGTCGGCGTCGACGTACTGGGTGCCGAGGTTGGTGAGGGCCACGACGATGTAGTGGCGGCCGGCCTTGCCGGGCAGCGACCTGACGATGCCGGCGTCGGCCCCGGAGTTGCCGACCCAGCCGGTCTTGTGCGCGAACGTGACCTGCGCCTGCTGGTTGCAGTGGCGTACGTCCCGGCCGTACTTGTTGCCCGCGACGGTCACCGTGCCGTCGGCGGCCACCCAGCGCTCCGCCACCTGTTGCGGGAGGCCGGGGGCCGGATAGCCGGCGCCGCACCGGTTGGTCGTGGAGAGCATGTCGTTGAAGCCCTGCTCGGCGAGCAGCCTCTTGAACACCTGGCGGGAGGCCGGGCTCAGCACGGCGGAGGTCACGGGCGTGCCGTCGGGAGCCGTCCACGCCTTGCCGGGTACGCCGTTGACCAGCGCCAGGAGCTTGGCGGTGTCCAGTGAGCTCATCGTGACCGGGTTGGACCAGCGGCCGCCGTTGGCCGGGTTGGTGTTCTTGAGCTGCATGGTCTCCAGGCCCAGGTCCTGGAACGTCTGGTTGAGCCCGTCGACCGCGCCGCGGTCGTGCAGCAGCTTGACCAGGGCACAGGCGGCGCTGTTGGCGGAGGAGGTGATGGCGGCGTCCAGGTAGGCGCGCACGGTGTTGCTGGTGGGGCCGCCGCACAGCGGGCTGACGACCGTGGGCTCGTAGGCGTAGGTGTCGTCGAGGCCGAGCTCGCCCTGGTCGGCCAGGCGGAGCACGCCGAAGGCCACCATCAGCTTCAGCACGGACGCGGGGTAGGGCGACATGAAGTCGATGGGGGCGTTCTCCCTGCCCGGCACGATGTCGATGGTGCCCTTGCCCTGGTTGGCGTACCAGCCGGAGTCGTCCCACTGCCGCCAGCGCACCTGGGTGGTGTGAAAGTCGCGGTCCACCGGCACGACGATCCCTTGCGGATGCTGCGGGCTCATCAGCACGGTGCCGGACGACACCGGTTTGCCGTACCGGTCCAGCTCCAGCACCGTCACGTCGAGCTGCGGCTGCTGGACGATCGGCTCGGGATCGGCGGCCGAGGCGAACAACCGGGCGTGGTCGGCGGGCGTCCTAGCCTCCTTGTCCACCTCCTGCGACAGCGTACGTGCCTGTGGCGAGCCCGGCGGAGCCAGATCGAGCACCTGCTCGAAGCGGGCGGTGGCCATGGCCTGCCGGAGGAAGGCGGCCACGGCGCCCGCGTCCTCGCCGTCGGCCTGGGCCGGGGCGGCAGCCAGCAGTAACGACACGGTGGTCAAGGCGGCTACGGCGAATCGCCGCGTCCTGGTGTGGAAAATGGACAAGAGAGCTGGTTCCCATCGGTAGACGAGCTTTTCATCGGTCGTGGCGGAGCCCGGCAGAGACGCGCACCGCCATGATCGAAAAATCGAACGGCGCCACCCTATCCGGAGCGCGCCCGATGATCGTCCACAATGGCGTGGCCCGCCATAAGAAAGGTTTCTTTGCCGCAGCTCCGACCTGGTATTGCGCGTGAGCCGGCCGCCTTTTCCACGACCCGAGAGGGCTTTCCTCCCGGCGATGGCGGGCGGCATCCGCCGGGGAAACCATGGCACTTCCGCCTTTCCCGCACGTGTCGGGTCGCTGTCGCCGCCGCACGACCGGCCCACGCCGTGCCCTCTGACCTGCGTTCGGCGGTCCTGGGCAGAGGGGAATCTTCGCCTGTGGCCTTGACCGCCGTCACCATCCATGTCTAGATCGAAAAGGCCCGCCGTTCCGTCTTCGCAGCCCTGGGAGGAACCCATGACAGCGACCAGAACGCCCCGACGGTGACGGATCACCCTCACCAAGCCGCCGACGAGCAGCGGCACCTACGCGGGCGGGCGATCCGCATCGCCACCGTCCTGGCGGGCATACTCCAACTCGTCCTGGCCGCGCTGCTGATCGGCATCCCGTCGAGCTCGCCCATCCTCAACGAGGTCCCGGCCCAGGAGAACGACGCCACCAGCCCGCCCCCGGCCGTCCTCGCCGTCCGGCCCCAGGCCACCCCGGCGAGCCCCACCCCGCGTCCGATCAGGACCGCGGCACCCACCGCACCCGGCGCCGCCGCCCCGGCGCCCGCCCGGCAGGCCACCCCCACCGCACGCCGGAACCGCACCGGAACACCCGCCCCCACCCGGGTCGCACCGCCACGGCCTCGTCCGCAGGCCACAACAGCGCCACCCGACGTCCCCGCGTCGGCGAGACCCACCGCCCGGCCCACCACGACGGCCCCGCGGCCGACACAGTCGGATACGTCACCCGAGACGAGCCGCGACCACACCCCGCCCGGGCAGACCAGGCAACCGCCTGGACAGGAGAAGAAGCCGGTCCAGGAGTCCGAGACGAACGGCCTGCCCATCCAGGCCCCGCACACCCAGGCCCCGCACACCCAGGCCCCGCACACCCCACCCGGTCAGGCCCGCTGATGGCTAGTTCGGCTGCTGGGCGATCTGGATCAGGTTGCCGCAGGTGTCGTCGAGCACGGCGGTGGTCACCGGGCCCATTTCGGTGGGCTCCTGGGTGAAGTGCACGCCGAGGCGGCGCAGGCGTTCGTACTCGGCCCTGACGTCGTCGACGGCGAACGAGGTGATCGGGATGCCGTCGGCGACCAGCGCGTCCTTGAACGGCTTCACCGCCGGATGGCTGCCGGGTTCGAGCACCAGCTCGGTGCCGTCGGGGTCCTGCGGGGACACCACGGTGATCCACCGGTCCTCGCCGAGGGGGACGTCGTGCTTCTTCACGAAGCCCAGCACCTCGGTGTAGAAGCGCAGCGCCCTCTCCTGGTCGTCGACGAGCACGCTCGTCAGGTGGATTCTCATGTCGGTTTCCTCTCCCCGTCCGGGTCGGTGCGGTTCTCAAGGCGGTCGTCGTGCCGGGGCCTGCCGAGCCATCGCTCGACGATCGGTTCGAGCGGTTCGGTGTTGATGTAGTGGAGCTTGTACCGGCCCTCGCGCCTGGTCTCGACCAGCCCGGCCTGCTCGAGAACGTCGAGGTGCTGCGAGATCGCCTGCCGTGACGAACCGAGCCCGTGCCTGGTCGCCAGCCGGGCGCAGATCTCGAAGAGCGTCTGTCCGTCGCGGTCGGTCAGCTCGTCGAGGATCGTCCGGCGGGTGGAATCGGCCAAGGCTTTGAAGACATCACCCACCCGCCGCACCATAGGCAAGTCCATGCTTGCATGTCAAGCCGAGTGGCCATCGCGCCGACTTGACTCCTTAGCGCTGCTAAGTCACTCTGGCGAGTATGGAATTTAGCGGTGCTAAGGTCACCTCGGCCGACGGTACGACGATCGGCTACCGGCGTCTGGGCGAAGGGCCGGGGCTCCTGCTGATCAGCGGCGGCTATCTCGCCGCCCAGCACTACATGGGGCTGGCGCGGGCGCTGTCGGACGGGTTCACCGTTCACGTGCATGACCGGCGGGGACGAGGCCGCAGCGGGCCGCCCGGTGAGAGGTACGGCATGGCCAGGGAATGCGAGGACGTCGAGGCGCTCGTCGCCGGGACCGGCGCCCGCCTGGTGTTCGGGCACAGCTCGGGCGGGCTCATCGCGCTGCAGGCCGCGCTGACCGTGCCCGCCATCAGCGCGGTCGCGGTGTACGAGCCCGCCCTGTCCATGTACGGCGCCTTCGACCTGTCCTGGATCCCGCGCTTCGAACGCGAGATGGACCGGGGCGACGTCGCCGCGGCCATGGTGACCTTCGCCAAGGGCGTACGGGCCGAACGCCTGTCCGCCGCGATGCCCCGCTGGCTGTTCGAGCCCGCGCTCCGCTGGTACCTCCGCCGGCAGCGCAGGGCGCCCGGCTCCGACGAGGAGTCCGTGGCCGAGCTGATTCCCCTGCAGCGTCTCGACGTCCAGATCTTCGCCGAGCTGTCCACCAGCGACGGCTACGCCGAACTGCGCGCGGACGCCCTGCTGATGGACGGTGAACGCACCCCGCCGCCGATCCACCGCGCCCTCGACGCGCTGCAGGCGACCCTGCCGCGGGCGGAGCGCGTCGTCCTGGACGGCGTCGGGCACGAGGCGCCGCTCGACGGCCGCGGCTCACCGGGGCGGGTGGCGGCGGAGCTGAGACGGTTCTTCAGCCGGCGCTGACCTGAAATGGTGGCCTTATGTGAGTCACATCCCATGTGTCCTTTCTTGGGGCTTTGCTGGCCCTCGTCGAACACGATTCCGGGCACCTCCGTTCTATGGCGGACCTTCCTTTTCACGACCGTGCCGACTTCGACAACGCCGAGCGCGGCTTCATCGCGAAACTGACGCCGGGAGTGGTCAGCGCCACCGATGGCCGGGTCGTCTGGGACAACGACTCGTACGACTTCCTCGACGGCGACTGCCCGCAGACCGCGCATCCGAGCCTGTGGCGGCAGGCGCAGCTCTGTGCCAAGCAGGGGCTGTTCGAGGTGACCGACGGCATCTACCAGGTGCGCGGCCTCGACCTGTCCAACATGACCCTCGTCGAGGGCGAGCGCGGCGTCATCGTCATCGACCCGCTGATCTCCACCGAGTGCGCTGCCGCCGCGCTTCGGCTCTACCGCGAGCACCGGGGCGACCGCCCGGTCACCGGCCTGATCTACACCCACTCCCACGCCGACCACTTCGGCGGCGCGCGCGGCGTCACCGACGGCGACGGCATCCCGATCATCGCGCCCGCCCACTTCATGGAGCACGCCGTCTCCGAGAACGTCTACGCCGGCACCGCCATGAACCGCCGTGCCCTGTACATGTACGGCCAGCTCCTGCCGCACTCCCCGGAAGGCCAGCTCGGCTGCGGGCTCGGCATGGGCACCTCGGCCGGCACCTTCTCCCTCATCCCGCCCACTCTCGACATCACCAGGACCGGCCAGGAGGAGACGGTCGACGGCGTACGCATCGTCTTCCAGCTCACCCCCGGCACCGAGGCCCCGGCGGAGATGAACTTCCTGTTCCCGGAGCGCCGCGCCCTGTGCATGGCCGAGAACGCCACCCACAACCTGCACAACGTGCTCACCCTGCGCGGCGCGCTGGTCCGCGACACCCGTATCTGGGCGCGCTACCTGACCGAGGCCATCGCGCTGTTCGGCGACGAGGCGGACGTGGCCTTCGCCTCCCACCACTGGCCCACCTGGGGCAAGGAGAACATCGTCACCTTCCTGGCCCAGCAGCGCGACATGTACGCCTACCTGCACGACCAGACCGTACGCATGCTGAACCGCGGCATGACCGGCGCCGAGATCGCCGAGGCCATGCAGATGCCGCCCGCCCTGGAACAGGTCTGGCACACCCACGGCTACTACGGCTCGGTCAGCCACAACGTCAAGGCGATCTACCAGCGCTACCTGGGCTGGTTCGACGGGAACCCGGCCCACCTGTGGGAACACCCGCCCGTCGAGCAGGCCCGCCGCTACGTCGAATGCCTCGGCGGCACCTCCGCCGTGGTCGCCCTGGCCGAACGCTACGTAGGGGAGGGCGACCTGCGCTTCGCGGCCTCCTTGCTCAACCACGCGGTCTTCGCCGACGAGGGCAGCTCCGCGGCCCGCAGGCTGCTGGCCCAGGTCTACACCCGGATGGGCCACGGCGCCGAGAACGCCACCTGGCGCAACTTCTACCTCACCGGCGCCACCGAGCTGACCGGCCGCCCCTCGGCGGGCACGACCGACACCACCTCGCCGGACCTGCTCGGCGCGCTCACCGCCGAGCAGATCTTCGGCTCCTTCGCCATCCGCGTGCACGGGCCGAGGGCGTGGAGCGAGCGCTTCGCCATCGACTGGCACCTCACCGACCTGGACGAGCACCACCGCACCACGATGTCCAACGGCGCGCTGATCCACGAGAGGTCACCGTCGGGCGGGGGAGCGGACCTGACCCTGCGCCTGACCAGGCAGCGCCTGCTGGGCCTGCTCGGCGGGGGCGACGCCGACGGCATCGACCACGAGGGCGACCTGTCCGTCCTGCACCGGCTGACCGACGTACTGGAGAACCCCGCGCGGGACTTCGCCGTCGTCACGCCCTGAGAGGATCTGACGCGGGACTCTCGGCCGCCCACCCTGACCGTCGGCGGCGGCGGTATAGGCGATCTTGACGGTACTTGATAGGTTCCCTACAGGTGTGCCGGGAAGTCTGGTCGGCAGGTTGTTGTCCCGTTGACGTGCGAAGGATGTGCCGGTGCGCGCCCGTGACCTGATCGCCGACCTCCCCACGATCGCCGCCCCGCCGCTGGATCGGGTGCTCGCGGCGTGAGCATGCTGTCGTGGGTGAGCGTGGCGGTGTTCCTGGCCGCGTACACGCTGATCGCCACCGAGCGGATCCATCGGGTGGCCGCGGCGCTCGGCGGTGCCGGGATCATGCTGTTGATCCATGCCACCGGTGCGAAGGCGGCGTTCTTCTCCGAGCATTCGGGCATCGACTGGAACGTCGTCTTCCTGCTGCTCGGCATGATGATCATCGTGGGGGTGCTGAAGGAGACCGGGGTCTTCGAGTACCTGGCGATCTGGGCCGCCAAGCGGGCCAGGGGGCGGCCGTTCCGGTTGATGGTGCTGCTGGTGCTGATCACCGCGGGGGCCTCGGCGCTGCTCGACAACGTCACGACGGTGCTGCTGATCGCGCCGGTGACGTTCCTGGTGTGCGAGCGGCTGGCGGTGAACCCCGTGCCGTTCCTGATCGCCGAGGCGATGGCGTCGAACATCGGCGGCGCGTCCACGCTCGTCGGCGATCCGCCGAACATCATCATCGCCAGCCGGGCGGGCCTGAGCTTCAACGACTTCCTGGCCCACATGGCGCCGATGGTCATCGTGCTGATAGTGGTGTTCGTCGGGTTGTGCTGGCTGATGTTCGGGCGGACGTTCCGGTACGACCCCGAGCGGGCGGCCGAGGTCATGGCGTTGAACGAGCGGGAGGCCATCGCCGACCGCAGGCTGCTGTGGCAGTCGCTGGCGGTGCTCGCGCTGGTGCTGGCCGCGTTCGTGCTGCATCCGGTGCTGCACTACGAGCCGTCGGTGGTCGCGCTGCTGGGCGCGGGGGTGCTGGTGGCCGCGACCAAGGTGACCACCGAGCAGGCCCTCGCCGAGGTGGAGTGGCCCACGCTGGTGTTCTTCGCGGGGCTGTTCGTCATGGTCGGCGCCCTGGTGGAGACCGGCGTCATCGAGGAGCTGTCGCGGGCGGCGGTCGAGGCCACCGCCGGGCAGCTCACGATGGCCACGATGGGGGTGCTGGGCGGCTCGGCCGTGCTGTCGGCCGTCGTGGACAACATCCCGTACGTCGCCACCATGAGCCCGATCGTCGAGCAGCTCGTGCAGGCGGGCGGCGAGGGCGCGCGGGTGTTGTGGTGGGCGCTGGCCTTCGGCGCCGACCTCGGCGGCAACGCCACCGCCGTCGGCGCCGCCGCCAACGTGGTCGTGCTCGGGATCGCCGCCCGCAACGGCACCCCGATCAGCTTCTGGCAGTTCACCAAGTACGGCCTGATCGTCACCGTGGTCACCGTCGCGCTCGTCGCCCCGTACCTGTGGCTGCGCTACCTGCCGTGACCCGCGCCCGGTGACGAGAGGGGGAGGCGTACCTCGAAGCAGGCGCCGCCGTGGGCGCTGTCGCGGATGGTGATGGTCCCGGAGTGGGCACGGACGATGTCGTCGGCGATCGCGAGCCCGAGGCCGGTGCCGCCGTGGTCGCGGCTGCGGGCGGCGTCGAGGCGGGTGAAGCGTTCGAAGACCCGCTCGCGGTCGGCCACGGGGACTCCTGGGCCGTCGTCGGAGACCGCCATGATGGCGTAGGTGCCGTCGCGGGAGACCCGTAGCTCCACGCGACCCCTGGCGTAGCGCTGGGCGTTGTCCAGCAGGTTGGTCAGCACCCGGCCGAGCTGTCCGGGCACGGCCTCCACGATGACGCCGCCGAGCAGGCTGGGCGTGACGGGGATGGGGTCGGCCCGCCGGCTCAGCTCCGTGTACGACAGGTCGGCCAGGTCGATCGTCTCGCGTGCTCCGGCGGCGCTGGATTCGAGCCCGGTCAAAAGGAGCAGGTCGGTCGTGATCGCCTGCAGCCGGTCGATGTCGTAGAGACCTTCGTGGATGAGTTCGCCCACGTCGATGTCCTGCGGATGCATCTCGGCCTCCTCCAGCTTGAGCCGCAGCCCGGCCAGCGGGGTGCGCAGCTCGTGCGAGGCGTCGGCGACGAACCGCCGCTGGGCGTGCGTGGCGCGCTCCAGGCGGAGCAGCGTGTGGTTGAGCGTACGGATCAGCTTGGCGATCTCGTCGTTTCCGCTCGGCTGCGCGATGCGGTGGCTGAGATCGCTGAGGGTGGTGGTGGCCAGCTCCGATCGGATCGCCTCCACGGGGCGCAGCATGCGGCCGGTCACGTACCAGGTGATCCCTCCGACGGCGGCGGCGAGCAGGGCCGCCTGGACCGCCAGGATGGTGTCGTCCATGGTGGTCGACGTCATCACCGCGGTACGGGCGGCGGCATAGACCAGAGGAGAGCCGTCCCCGGGATTCACCCGGAGCGCGCTGACGCGCAGACACCCCAGCTTGCCGCCGGTACAGGTCTGCAGGTCCTGGATGCCGTCGCCGGAGGGACGCGCGCTGACCATCGGCGCCGTCCTCCCCGCGTGGTCGGACGCGGCCAGCACGTGACCGTTCGGCTCGACGACCTGGACCAGGTCGACCCCCGGCACCGAGGGCACGATCCGGCTGGACAGGGCGCCCTTGCGGACGGCGGCCGCGACCAGGACCACCTGTTGCTGGGTCGCTTCCCACATGACATCGGAAATGGTCTGGGAGACGATGACGCTCACAGCCACGGCCGTGGGGACGAGGATCAGCAATGTACACAAGATGCTCAGCAGCGTGAGCCGCCCGCGGATCGACCGTGGACGAAATCCTCTCAGGAGACTGCCCACTCCCTCACGGTAATGAAGACCAGGCCCCGGTCCCGACAACGATGGGGGAAAGCCTGTCCCAAGAAATGACAAGTGAGGTGTGAAGCGGCCAGGACTTGACCCGGGCCGGGGCCCCTGCGTGGTGCGGTGGCGCGCGGGGCCGGTCGGGCCGGAGATGCGCGAGGTACGCCTGGGACCGCCGCGACGGCCCGCGCTTCCGGCGATCGGGCCATCACCGGAAGCGCCTCACCGGCCGTCACAAGACCATGACGGAGTGTCCGACGGCCGCGCCGTGCTGCCTAGCTGGTCTTCCAGGGGCGGCAGATGTGGGCCGAGCTGCCACGATCCGAGCACACGTAGTAACGGGCTATCGCCGGGGTCGCCAGTCCGGGCGGCCCCAGGCCGCACCCCGACGCCGAACCGTTGGGGTCGCGGACGATGCCCGTCCCGCCGTCGTGCTTCTCGAACACCAGGTAGAACCCGTAGCTGTCGGCGTAGCTGTCACATGCCCCCGCTTGACGGTGGTCCGATGACACCCACCCGTTCGGCGATCATCGCGGGGGACAGGCAGGGATCGGGCAGGTTCCGGCGGATGAACGCCTGCACCCGCGCGAGCAGCGAGCGCTGGACGGTCTCCGCCGGGAGCGGGTGGCCCACTCCGTTCTCGTGGGCGAGCATGGCCGGTGGGGTTGCAGGGCGACCGTCCGTCCCCGCTGGGAGATGTGGGTGGTGCCCCGCAGGCAGACGGCGAAGTAGTAGATCTCCGGATCGGAACGCCGGATCAGCCGGGTGCTCCGGTGCCCCTCCACCCGCGGGAAGTCCAGCATCGACGCCTGCATCCGCGCCAGGTCGATCACCCGGATCGTGGCGTCGAAGTCGGTGGTGTCGTCACTGCGCACCTCTACCGGGACCACCAGTTGGCAGACCATCTCCCGCCAGAAGTCGAACCGCTCTCTGGCGGGTAACACCGCCGTGCGGACCACCGTCTCCACGGACACCCCGATCACCTGCCGCCGTCGCTCCAGCACGTCCCCTGAGACAGAAGATAACCGCCGTGTTTCCGGCCGCAACAGAGGCCGATCGGCGTCGCCGTCCGGGGGCGTACGTCACGGGCAGGCACGCGGCGGCGTTCACGGGCTGTGCGATCCTGGCGATCACAGGCGTGCCGGCGGTGGCCTTCCTCCGGCACGTCGCCGTCGCCGGCGATCCCCCGCCCGGCGACGACCACGGAACGCGAGAGGTGAACACGTGACATCGCCCAACGGCCCGGCCGGCATGTGGCTGCGGCGCTTCCACGACGGCGCCGGCGACCCGCAGCTCGTCTGCTTCCCCCACGCGGGCGGCTCGGCCAGCTACTTCCACCAGCTCTCCGGGCTGCTGAGCCCGTACGCCGACGTCCTCACGGCGCAGTACCCCGGAAGGCAGGACCGGCGGCTGGAGCCGCTCATCGACAACATCGCCGAGCTGGCCGACCGGCTCGCCGAGGTCCTGTCCGGGCACGAGCCTGGCCGCCGGCGGGTCTTCTTCGGGCACAGCATGGGCTCGGTCGTCGCCTTCGAGGTGGCCCGCCGCCTCGGTGCGGACGGCCCCTCCTGGCTGTTCGCGTCCGGACGGCGCGCGCCCGCCGCATACCGTCGCGGCGAGGTCCACCTGCTCGACGACGCGGGCCTCGTGGCCGAGATGCGCAGGGTGGGCGGCACCGATCCGCGCGTGCTCCAGGACGAGGAGCTGCTCGCCATGGTGCTGCAGATCGTCCGCAACGACTACAAGGCCGTGGAGAGCTACCTGTGGACGCCGGGCGAGCCTCTGAACTGCCCGATCACCGCCGTCGTCGGCGACCGCGACCCGAACACCACGATCGCCGAGGCGTCGGCGTGGGCCGAGCACACCACCGGGCCGTTCGACCTTCAGGTCATGCCCGGCGGGCACTTCTACCTCGACACCCGGCTGAACGACCTGGCCGGGCTCCTCGTCAAGGCCGTCCAGGGGCCGCCCCGCCAGGGCTGAGGCCGCTCACTTCACGGACGCCACCGCCTACTCCCCGGGGCGTAGTCCGGCCGGTCGCCGGTCCCTGCGTGGTAGGGGTGGATGACTCCGCTCGCAGGACGCCCTTGGGCGGCGGAAGGACGACGATGGCGGTCATGAGCACGATCCCCAAGGATTCGCGCGAAAAGGGCCGTCCCGGCACGACCGTGACCCCGTTCGATCTCTTCGCTTCCGTCCTCCACCTCCACCCCGACGGCACGATCCACGCGGGGACACGGCCGGCGGGCTCCGGCCAGGACGGCTGGCAGTTGACGGCGCTCCACGCCAAGACCGGCGCCGACGTCCACGCCGGTCACTGGCAGGTGCACCCCGGGGCCGAGCGGGTCGTCTGCTGCCTGGTCGGGAAGATCCGCCTGCACCTGCGCCCGCAACGACCGGGGCAGCGGGAGGAGGAGATCAAGCTGATGGCCGGGACCGCCGCTATCGTCCCGCGCGGCCGATGGCACCGCGTCGAGCTGGACATCCCCAGCGCCGTCATGGCCGTCACCCTGCCACCGGGCACCCGGCTCGAAGAGGAGCCCCGCGGGCCTACGGACGACGGGCCCGCTCGCGTACGGCCAGCCAGCCCGCAACCACCCACGGCGTGATCACGACGGCCAGACAGCAGAGCGCGTACCAGAAGGCCCACGCGCCGGGCCCGGCCGCGAGGCCGGTCGCCGCCCACTGGACGAGCCCGACGATGACCGGCAGCACGAAGACGCCGAGCCAGGCCACCACGACCGCCACTCCGGCCAGCCAGAGCCAGCGGAACCAGCGGCCCACGCGAAGGTCGTGCGGGTCGGCCGCGGCCAGCTCCTCCGCCTCCGCCGCGCTGAGGCGGCCGAAGGCCCGGCGGCGGAGCAGGGCCTGCACGCGCCACAGGTTCTTGCACCTCAGCCAGGTGACCAGCACGGCGTACAGGTCGGTACGCAGGAAGATCATGCACTGCCAGGCGATCTGGAAGACCAGGACGTACGCCAGGGCGGGCAGCAGCGCCAGGTCCGTCACCCACTGGAGGGCGAGGGAGAGGGCCAGCAGGAGCGAGTCGACGGCCAGACCCGCGAGGAGGGGGCCGTAGCGCCGGCGCCGGGGCACGGACCACAACTGCGACAGGTCGGTCTCGAAGACCACGAACACCATCCGCCGGTCCACGCCGAACCGGGCCGGGATCCCGAGCGCGCGGGCGGCCAGCCAGTGCCAGCATTCGTGCAACGCGGCCACGGCCAGGAACATCGGGTAGAGCAGGATCGTGCTGAGCCCGACGTCGGCGAAGAAGACGTCGTGGGCGGGGTCGGGCCGCAGCCCGGGTACGAACAGCAGGGCCACCACGTTGAACCCGGCGGCCAGCGCGTACACCGTCCAGGCGATCCGGCCGAACAGCGGGCGGGCGAGATCGGCGCGTACGCCGCGCAGCCAGCGCCTGCCCTGGATGGGCGCGGTCGCCACCGGGGCCCGTTCTCCGGCGGGTTCCGGCGCGGTGGCCTCAGCCGTGGCCTGGGCTGTGCCATCGGACGGGTCCTCGACGAAGCCCAGTTCGCGCAGCGCGTCCACGAAGGCGGGCACGTCGACGGGCTCCCCGGCGAACTCCGCCGCCCGCCTGGCCGTCTCCTCGACGGTCGCGCCGTCCTGGAGCGCGTTGATCACCACCCCGCCGACCGCGGGGATGGCGACGAACGTGCCCGTCGCCGGATCCCCGACCAGCACCTCGTCGTCGCCCTCCGGCACGACGCTCAGTGGCCGCAGCCGAACGGTCATGATCCGCCGCACACGGGACAGTCGGGGGTCGTGGCGAACGGCTGCCGCTCCGGCTGGAGGCCGTCGCGCAGGTCGAGCTTGATGTAGGCGCCGGCCGCGACCGGCGGCTCCAGCCCCGTGAGGTAACGCAGCGCCTCGTACGCCACCAGCGAGCCGATCTGCATGGCCAGCGGGCCGATGAGGGTGTTCGTGACCGTGATGCCGGCCCTGTTGCGCTCGAAGAAGCCGCCCGCCGACTCCTCGCCGAGATCGGCGCGGTTCTCCCAGTCGCACTGCACGCAGGCGCTCTTGCCCGGGTCGACGGAGTAGTACATCACCTGGGTACGCGTCATGCCGCCCACCACGATGGGCACACCCGCGCGGGCGGCCGCCTCGTTGACCCACAGGTGCGCCTCGGGGTCCCCGTCGAGCCCGCCCGCCACCAGGTCGACGCCGTCGATGAGGTCTTTGAGGTCGTCCGGGCCGTTGATCCAGCGGTCCACGGCGCGGACCGAGATGGTGGGGTCGTACTCGCGTACCCATTCGGCCGCCCGCTCCACCTTGGAGCGGCCGAGGTCGGAGTGCCGGTAGAGGAACTGCCTGGCGAAGTTGCGCGGCTCGACGTCGTCCCGGTCGACGAGCGTCAGGGTGCCGATGCCCAGCCCCGCCAGGGACTGCACCAGGGATGAGCCGCCGCCGCCGACTCCCAGCACGAGGACGTGGGCCTCGCGCAACCGGCGCAGGTACTCCGTCCGCGGCCGGTCGAGCCTGGCGAAGGTGCCGAAGAAGGCGAGGTTGGAGAAGTGCCGCGCGTCCATGGCGGGATCGCCCAGCGTGCGGGAGTCCGCGTCCTCGACCAGGCCCAGCGAGTCCAGTGCGGCCAGGGCCTCGGTCACGTCCTCCTCGGGCACGGACAGGGTGCGGGCCAGGGACTTCGCGGTCTGCGGTGCGCGGCTCAGCTCCGTGAGGAGGGCGGCCACGCGGCCGTCCGGATCTCCCAGAGTGATCACCTCGCGTGGGTCGAAGAGGACGAGCAGTTCGTCGCCCATCGACTCCCACAGGCATTCCTTCAGCACGATCCGCATTGCGACTCCTTGAGAACGGGGTGGAGGCGAGGGTGGTCGCCCCCACCCCGGCACACTGTCTAGTGGGGGCCGTTCACGGTGGCCTTGATGGCCTCGACCTTACGAATCTCGATCTTCATGGTGATCCTCCTATCCTGCGAAGTGCGATCAAGGAATGATGTACCGTCCGCGCCATAGAGCCTCTACAAAGCCGCTACAGACTCGGGCACGACCTATAAAAAGGGGCGAAATGCGCACGCGCCCGGCCCAGGGCACGCATGCTGGGCCGGGCGCGACGTCAGCGCCTCCGGGCGTCGGCTCAGGCGACGACGGGACGCTTGTCCTTCGGGAGCGCCTCGATCATGGAACGGGGCATGTTGATGGTGTCCGCGCTGACCTGAGGCGGCAGGTTGGCCATCCACTGGGTGGCCGAGATGTCCTCGAACCGTGGGTTGCGGAACATCTCCAGGAAGACCAGCGGCTCCTTGCCCGTGTTCTCGACGTAGTGCCCGAAGGCGAACGGCACGTAGCCGACGTCGCCCGCCCGGAAGTCGAAGGTCCGGTTCAGCCCCGAGCTGGCGAACACCCCCATCCGGCCCTGACCGGAGATGTAGTACTGCCACTCGTCGTCGGTCGGGTGCCAGTGCAGCTCACGCAGGCCGCCGGGCTCGATCTCCACGAGCGCGGCGGAGATGGTGGTGGCCGCCTTGAAGGTCGTGGAGTCGACGATGCGGACGGTCCCGCCGGAGAACCGCTGCGGTTTCCCCGAGAGCATCCGGTGCTTGAAGGTACGGGGCACGTCGCCGGTGGGGCTGACGACCCGGTCGGAGTCCAGGCGAGGCGGCACCTGGCCCTTGAAGATGTACTTCTCCTTCTCCGGCATCTTGGCCATCTGCTGCGGCGTCCAGCCGAAGTTCTTGGCCAGGATGCTCTTCGGGGTGTGCGCGAACCAGTCGCTGATCATGAAGGTGGAGTTCTCGGAGAAGTTGCCGTCGTCGAAGACCAGCAGGAACTCCACGCCCTCCTCCAGCGCCTGGATGTAGTGCGGCACCCCCTTGGGGAAGAACCACAGGTCACCCTTCTGCACGTCGTCGAGGAAGTTGCAGCCCTCCTGGTCGACGGCGCCGATGCGGCAGCTCCCCTCCAGCACGTACGCCCACTCGGCCTCCTTGTGCCAGTGCAGCTCGCGGTAGGCGCCGGGGTTGAGCTTCATGTCCACACCGGCCAGCGTGGTGGCGATCGGCAGCTCCCGCTGGGTGACCTCGCGCGTCCAGCCGCCCTCCTCGATGCGGGTGTGCGCCATCGAGAAGGAGAACTTCATGTTGGGAACGGTGCCGTGGTCGGTCTCCGGCGGCGTGAGCATGTCGGGGTTCTGCAGGTCCAGCTCGATATTGCGGGGCCCGGTGTCCAGGCCGCCCTTGCCGTTGCGCTTCGGATGCGGGATGCGCTGTTCCATGGGCTTGGTCATGGGTGATCGTCCTTTCGGATGGTTGCGGATGGGTTCGGTCGTGGTGGCAGCAGGAACAGCTCGCGGACGAGGTCCGCGCCGCCCAGTGCCGCCACGGCCGGCGGTATGGCCAGGCACGTGAGCGTCAGTGCCGACGTGAGCCACACCGGGGCATCGAAGACGGGTGCCGCCGCGGTCAGCAGGACCGTCGCGACGAGCTTGATCCGGATCCGCGCCACCGGGACCGGCAGGCCCGCAGGGCCCGCGGGGTCGCGTTCCGGCCCTCGGGTGGGGCCGGTCTGGGTGAGGCCGGTTCTGGGGAAGACGGTCCGGTAGTGGTCGCTCGGCGCTGGCATCGGTCACCTCGGTGGCGGGATCTGGTCACAAAAGGCTTCTCAACGGCTCTCGACGGCCCTCAGCGGCCCTCGAACGGCTCGGCAAGCTCACAGCGGCCTCACAAGAGCCTCACAACAGCAGGGTGAGGGGCAGGGAACAGGCCAGCAGGGCGACCACCGCCGCGGCCGTGGCCGCGATCGCGGTGGTGAGCGGGGCGTTGGTCAGCGGGCCCATGAGCGTACGGTCCCGGCAGAAGTGGACGAGCAGGAACAGCGCGACGGGCACGCCGAGGGAGATGACCACCTGGCTGAGGACCAGCAGGCCGGTCAAGGGCGCGCCGGCCAGCAGGGCGAGCACCGCCGGGGCCATGGTGACGATCCGCCGTACGTGCACGGGCACCCGCCGGCCCAGGAAGCCCTGCATCACGACGTCGCCGGCCAGCGTACCGATCCCGGCGGACGACACCCCCGACGACAGCAGCGCGATGGCGAACGCCAGGGCGGCGGCCCCGCCGATCCGCGTGGCGAGTTCGCCGTGCGCGGCCACGAGGTCGCCGGTCCAGGCGCCGCCGGTCGCCGCCCCCAGCCCGGCGCCCAGGGCGATCATCGAGACGTTGATCACCGTGGCCAGGCCCAGCGCGAGCGAGCAGTCCAGCCGCAGGATCCGGCGGACCAGAATCGGATGCTGATTGGCGGCCTCGGTGGAGATGCCGCGCCCCTGTACGAGCGCCGAGTGCAGATAGACGGCGTGCGGCATGACCGTGGCGCCGACGATGCCCATGGCCAGCAGCAACGCCCCGTCGCCGGCCAGACTGGGCATCAACCCGGAGACCAGGCCCTCGGCGGACTGGTGACCGGCGAACACGATGTCATAGCCGACTCCCGCGCCGACCAGGACCAGGGCCGCCGCGCTGGCCAGTTCGAAGGGGCGGGTCCGCCCGTGCCGCCGCAGTTCGAGCAGCAGGAGGGAGAGCACGGCGGTCACCCCGGCCGACGCCGCGACCGGCATGCCGAACAGCAGTCGCAGGCCGATCGCGGCGCCCACGAACTCGGCCAGGTCCGTGGCCAGCACCACGATCTCCGCCTGCAGCCACAGCACGCGGTTGCCCCATCGGCCGAACCTCTGGCGACACAGCTCCGACAGGCTCCGCCCGGTCGCCATGCCCAGTTTGGCCGCCTGGAACTGCACGAGGATCGCCACCAGGCTGGCCATCACGACCACCCACACCAGGGTGTAGCCGAGGGTCGCGCCCGCGGTCAGGTTGGTGGCGATGTTGCCGGGATCCACGTACGCGATCGCCGCGACGAAGGCGGGCCCGAGCAGGGGCACGATCCGGACGCCCGTCCAGACGGGCGCACGCCTGCCTGTCGGCCTGTCGGAGACCGCACCGGGAACGATCACTGCCCTCTCCCCAAATCGCCTGAACACGACGGATCACTGCACCTACGACGTGATCCGTCGAAAGTGGCGATGCGGGCGAGGAATACCCCCGCAAAGAGACGCATGAAACTAAGTTCACGCCAAAATCCCCTTACCGGGGGGCGATTTCCCCGGAAATATCAATCAATTACACGAGCTACCTCTAATGTGTGATTCCCTGCAAATCCCTACAGGGCTAACGAGCCAGACAAGCAGGCAAAATCCGACAAATGGCACGACTCGCAAACCATGGCTCGCCCCGGGCAGGTCGGCGGTCAGGCGGAGAGGGCCGCCGGGCATGGCGCTCAACTGGGGAGCGCTCAACTGGGGAGCGCTCAACTGAGGAGCGCTGAACTGAGGGGCGGTCTACTGAGGGGTGGTGTACTCGATCGCGGCATGCTCGATATAGGCGTCAAGCTCGGGAAGATTGACCACCACCGGGTTCACGCCCGAGCGCACCACGGCCCAGACCGTCTCGAACTCGGTGGAGGCGTTGATCTCCTGGTGAATGAGGTGGGAGGGGACGAACACGAAGTCTCCGGGGCCTGCCTCGGCCGCGTGCTCCAGTCGCTCTCCCCACCTGAACCGGGACCTGCCGCTGACGACGTAGAGGACGGTCTCCTGGTCGCCGTGGTGGTGGGCGGCGGTCACCGCGCCGGGCCTGACGACGCTCAGGAACGCCGACAGGTGTTCGGCGTCCGGGTTGCGTCCGTCGAAGGCGACGTTGCGGATGAGCCCGGGGGTCTGCACCGTGTCGTCGTCGAGAGTGCCGTGGCGTGCGATCCTGACCTGTTTGCCGGCGAAGGTGTCACTCATGGCCGTCGTTCTCCAGCGTCAAAGTGTGCTGTTCGTTTCCGTGACCGCCCGCCGGGGCCGACCTCGGGCCATTGGGCGGGGCGGCCGTACGATCGCATGAATCCGAGTCCGCTTTGAGTAATTATATCCGGATTGATGTCGGGGCTCGCGGACAGGCCCCCCCAGTCAGGGCAAATAGGGATAAAAGCGGATTTGCTAAGAAATGGACGGTGTTTGCGTGATTTTAATTTACGTATTGCCTCGGCAGGATTGACAATTTATGGTATTGATCGTGTCAGAAATCTCGCGACGCCTGGCGATCGCCGCGCTGGCTCCTATGGTCGGCGGCGCAGTCGCCGCAAATCTGGCCGGAAACTCGGCAACCCGCACGGACGAACCGGATCACCACCAGCACGAGCCCGCGCACACGGCCGGATCGGCGCACGCCGGATTTCGATCCGGGACGAGCGTCGACAATGCGGCGAACGGTTTTCACCCGACCGCCCTGCTCCGGGACTTCGACGGGGGAAAGATCTCACGCCTGCCCGATGGGCGGACTCTCCGCGAATGGACCCTGACGGCCACGGAGAAGAGCATCGAGGTGGCGCCGGGCGTGACGATGCCGGCCTGGACCTACAACGGCAGGGTGCCCGGCCCCACCTTGCGCGCGACCGAGGGCGACCGCCTGCGGATCACCCTGGTCAACGAGTCGTCCCACCCGCACACCATCCACTTTCACGGGGTGCACGCCCCGGAGGTCGACGGCGTCGCGGGGCTCGGACCAGGGCTGATCCAGCCGGGCGGGCGAACGGTCTACGAGTTCGACGCCCTGCCCTTCGGCCTCCATCCGTACCACTGCCACGTCACACCGCTCGCCGCGCACATCGCCAAAGGTCTGTACGGCACCCTGCTCATCGACCCGAAGGCCGGCCGCCCCGCGGCGGACGAACTCGTGATGGTGATGAACGGATTCGACACCAATTTCGACCGCGCCAACGAACTGTACGCCGTCAACAGCATTCCCTTCGCGTATATGAGCGAGCCCGTCCGGGTGAAACTGGGCGAGCTGATCAGGATTTATCTCGTCAACATCCTCGAATACGATCTGATCAATTCCTTCCACGTGCACGGCAATTTCTTCGACTGGTATCCCACCGGCACGTCGCTGCGGCCCGCCGAGTACACCGACACGGTGATGCTCTGCCAGGGCCAGCGCGGCATTCTCGAGCTCCGGTTCGGCAGTCGCGGACGTTTCATGTTCCACGCCCACCAGTCGGAGTTCGCCGAACTCGGCTGGATGGGGTTCTTCGAGGTCGGCTCCGGGGCCACCCCTTCGGACGCCTCGCACGAAGGAGGGCTCTGAGATGCCGCCCCGCGACCCCACACCTCATGACCCCCCACCTCACGACCCCACGCCAGGCGACTCCCCACCTCACGACCCCACGCCAGGCGACTCCCCGCCCCACGACCCCACGCCAGGCGACACCGTCCCCCACGAGACCGCCTCCCACGAGACCGCGCCTCACGAGACCGCGCCTCACGACACCGCACCTCACGACCCTGAACGCCTCGCGCCCGGACCCCGCGACCCCGTGCCCGGACGGGCTGGAGGGCGGTTCGGCACGTGGGTGTTCGGCCTGCTCCCGCTGTGCATCGTGGCGTTCGCCGTGGCCGCCTTCTCCCTCCTCGACGTGCCCGGCCTCACCGGGCGGGCCGGACCGCCCGCCGAGGAACTGACCGTCGAGCGCACGGTGCTCGGCCCGGGTGCGATCGAGCTGGTCGTCCGCAACCAGGGCCAGGACCCGGTCGCCATCGCTCAGGTCTCGGTGAACGACGCGTTCTCCGACTTCAGCGCCGAGGAGTCGGAGCTCGGCCGGTTGCGCGCCACCACCGTCAGGATCACCTACCCCTGGGTCGAGGGGGAGGCGTACGAGATCGGCCTGCTCACCTCCACCGGCGGCCTGATCAGCCACGAGATCCCCGTGGCCGTCACCACGCCGGACCCGGCCGGGTTCCTCGGGCTGATGGCGCTGCTCGGCACGTACGTCGGCGTCATCCCCGTCGCCATCGGCATGCTCTGGCTGCCGTGGCTGCGCCGGATCCCGCCGCGCTGGATCCAGGCGCTGATGGCGGTGACCGTCGGCCTGCTGGCCTGGCTGGCGATCGACGCGGGCGTCGAGGGCCTGGAGATCGCGGGCGAGTCCGCGGGGGCGTTCGGCGGCGCGGGGCTGGTGTTGTTCGGGGCCGTGGCGGCGTACCTGCTGCTGTCCGGCGTGGGCGTCTGGCTGGCCGCCCGGCCCGACGGGCATCGCCTGGCGCTGCTCGTCGCGGTCGGCATCGGCCTGCACAACCTGGGGGAGGGGCTGGCGATCGGCTCGGCGTACGCGGTGGGCGCGCTGGCACTCGGCGCCACGCTCGTCGTCGGGTTCGCCGTGCACAACACCACCGAGGGCCTGGCGATCGTGGCCCCGGCCGCCGACCGCCGCGTCGCGCCCGGCACCCTGATCCTGCTCGGCCTGGTCGCGGGCGCACCGGCGATCGTGGGCGCCTGGCTCGGCGCCGCCGCGGTCCAGCCCGCGGTCGGGGCGTTACTGCTCGGGTTCGGCGTCGGGGCGATCGCGCAGGTGATTCTGCAACTGGCCCCGGCGGTACGCGACCGCGCCGGGCGGGCGCTGCACCCGATGAGCGTCGGCGGGGTGCTGGCCGGGATGGTCCTCATGTGGGCGACGGGACTGCTGGCCTGATCTCTCCCCGGCCGGGCCGGGCGGGTCCGGCGGGTCAGGTAGGCCGGTAGTCCTGGCCGTCGGTCGTGCCGCTCGTGCCGGTGGTGCCGGTCGTGCGGGTCGCGCCGGTCGTGCCGGACGCGTGGGCCGCGCCGAGGAGCAGGGCCCGCACCAGGCGCGGGCCGCCCAGCGCCACCACCGCGAGCAGGATGCCCACGCAGGTGCCCGCCAGAGCGAGCGTGACCCAGGGAGACCCGCCGTACACGGCCGCGGCGATGGTCAGCAGCACGAACGCGCCCAGCTTGATTCGCGTACGCACCAGGCAGATCGGAACGTCGATCACCTGCGGCCGGTGTGCGCCGGTCTCCAAGGGCCGTTCCTTTCGGGGGGAGATCCATCTGTACGTGGGTAGTGATCCGGATACGCGCCGTGACGCGAGGTGGGGATGCCCGGCCGTCAGGGCGTGAAACTGGCCGGGAAGCCAGCCTTCTGAGTGCCTCCCGTCGCCGGTGGTGTGGCGCTCGGGTCACGACGAGGCGGCCAGGACGAGCGACGCGACGGCCAGCGCCAGGAACACCCCGGGAAAGGCCATGTTGGGGAAGAACACGCGGGCGCGGACGTGGGTGGCGATGGCGCCGACGAAGAACAGCACGAGCCCGGCGGCCGCCGCGACGCCGACGAGCCGCAGGCCGAGGAGCCCGAGCAGGAGCCCGGCGGCTCCGGCGGCCTTGAGGGCGGCCAGCAGCGGGATCCAGGAGTGCGGGACACCCACCGCGGTCGAGTTGGCGAGGACGAACCTGGCCCGGGCGAGGTCCGCGATGGCGGCCCAGGAGTTGACCGCGATCGTGATGATGGTGACGACCAGATAGGCGATGGACACGCGCCTGGCCTCCGTTCGGTCGAGGACGTCGGGAGGACGTCGGGTGGACGAGAGGGCGGGCCGGGGCCCGACACGTGCTCGGACGGATCGCGCCGGCACGGATGTGACACGGCGGCGGCCGGTGGACGGCCATGGAACCGCCCGGCGAGTGCCCTTCCCGTCATAGATCGCTATGGGTCGGCAGCCATGGAAGCTGCTGAAAGGCCAGGTCCAGGCCATAAGGGTGCCCGTATCGAGCACCTAGCGTGATCACTGGGCCCCGGCGACCCGGTGATCATTCGGCCAGCAGGTCGGACTCCTTGACGGCGTTCTGGTGGCTGGCGACCAGAAAGGCGTGGACGGCCGCGAGCTGTTCCGCGCTGAACTCGCCCATCAGCTCCCGGGCACGCGCGTCGAGCCCGGTGTAGAGGGCGGCGACCTTGCCGAGCGCGTCGGGCACTGCCTCGACCAGAACGCTGCGGCGATCCTCCGGATGCGGCCGGCGCCGGACGAACCCCGCCTTCTGCAGCCGGTCGATCATCTGGGTGATGGCGCCGGTCGTACGGCCGAGGCGGACGCTCAGTGCGCCGGCGGTGCTGGGGCCCTCGCGGTTGAGCGTGTGCAGGCAGAGCAGGTCTGTGGGCCCGACTCCCACCCGCTGGGCGACCAGGTCGTTCATCCGCCCCATCGCGCCGACCAGATCGGTCATGGCCAGCACGATCTGGTCGGCGAGCGCGGCCTGCCCGTCGTCGTGCGGTTTGACGTTCACAGGCATCCCCTAATATCTTCGCGACTAAGATACTTAGTGAGTCAGATACTTATCTACTAAGATAACTCTAGCTCATCCGGAGGCTCCGGTGTCTGCTGAGACATCCCACCTGACCACCGCCCCGGCCGCCGGCGGCCGGACCCGTACGATCGCCCTGGTCGTGATCCTGCTGGCCAGCTTCATGGACCTGCTCGACGTCACCATCGTCAACGTCACCGTGCCCGCCATCAGGGCCGAACTCGGCGCCTCGCCCGCACAGGTGCAGTGGATGCTCGCGGGCTACACCCTGGCCTTCGCGCTCGGGATCATCACCGGCGCCAGGCTCGGCGACCTCTACGGCTACCGCCGCGTCTTCCTGGTCGGCATCGCCGGGTTCGTCGCGGCCTCCGCGCTGTGCGGCGCCGCCCCGACGGCCGACGCGCTGGTGGCGGCCCGTGTCGTCCAGGGAGTGTTCGCCGCGGCGATGGTCCCTCAGGTGCTCTCGCAGATCCAGCTCATGTACCAGCCCCACGAGCGCGGCGGCGCGATGGCCGCCTTCTCGTCGCTGTCCGGCCTGGCGGCGGCCGCCGGGCCGATCCTCGGCGCGGCGCTGCTGGAGGCGGACGTCTCAGGGCTGGGCTGGCGCAGCGTGTTCTGGCTCAACGTCCCCGTCGGGCTCGTGGCCCTGGTCGTGGCCGCCCGGGTCCTGCCCCAGGGGCGCGGCGCCGCCCGGCCGCGGCTGGACCTGGCGGGCATGGGCATCTGCGCGGCGGGCCTGCTGCTGATCCTCTTCCCGCTCATCGCGGGCAGCGAGGGACGTCCCTGGCCGATCTGGACGTACCTGTGCCTGGTGGCGGGTGTGGCCGTACTGGCCGGTTTTCACCGCCACCAGCGGCGGCTCGGTGAGCGCGGACGCCTCCCGCTGGTGGAGGTGTCCCTCTTCCAGGTGCGCTCGGTGGGCGGCGGGCTGCTCGTGCAGTTCCTGTTCTTCGTGCCGGTGATGGGCTTCTTCTTCACCTTCATGCAACTGCTGCAGTCCGGTCTTGGCATGACGCCGATGGAGGCCGGGCTGACGATGCTGCCCTGGCCGATCGCCACGACCGTCGCCGCCGCTCTGGGCGCGGCGGTGCTGCTTCCCCGGCTGGGCCGGGTGACGGTGCAACTCGGGCTGGTCGTGCTGGCCGTGGGGTTCGCCGTCCTGGCCGTGACGGCGACCGCGGCCACACCCGGCACCGGATCGCTCGCCTTCCTGCCCGGCGTCGTCGTCGGCGGGCTGGGCATGGGGCTGACGGTCGCCCCCCTCGCCCAGTTGACCTTGGAGAAGGTCCCCGCAGAGCAGGCGGGGTCGGGCTCCGGCCTGTTCAACACGGTCGCCCAGGTCGCCGCCTCGGTCGGGGTCGCCGTGATCGGGACGATCTTCTTCCCGCTGCTGACCGGGCGTTCCGCCGAGGCCACGCACGGGTACGGCACGGCCTTCGGCGTCACGATCTGGGTCAGCCTCGCCCTGCTCGCGGTCACCGTCGCGGTCAGCTTCCTGCTGCCCCGCAGGTCCTGACGGCCCGCCGAGTGCGGTCAGGCGGCGTGGAGCAGCGCTTCCAGCACGGTGAGGCCGCAGGACTCGGCGGGAGACGGGGGCGCGGCCTCCGGCGCGGTGTCGCGGAACGTGGACGGCGCCATCCCGTAGACCGCCCGGAAGCGACGGGAGAAGTGGTAGGCGTCGGCGAACCCGCACTGCACGGCGATCGCCTGCATGGACAGGTTGCTCTGCCACAGCAGCGGTTCCGCCCTGGTCAGCCGGAGCAGCTCGACGGCGGCGACCGGGCCGATCCCGAACGCGCGCCGGAACGTACGCGACAGCGTGCTCGGCGAGACCTGGGCCGCCGAGGCGAGGTCGCGCATCGGGATCGGCCTGGCCACCCCGTCGGACCAGTGCTCGCGCACCGCGCCCAGCATCGCCGTCAGCGGCGCGGGCAGGGCCGCCGGTGCGCGGTGCGCGGGGGTGGGGTCGGCCAGGAACGTCAGCACCAGCAGGCGCAGCGTCTCGCGGGCCAGGTCCCGCCACCCCGGCGGGCACTCGGAGCCCAGCCACAGCAGGTACCGGCACAGGGCGCCCATCGGGTCGTGTCGCCCGGTCAGGTCACGTACCAGCGGCCAACTGGACGGCACCTGTCCGGTGAGCGTGAAGTGCACGTACGCGTGCCGGGTCGGGCCGCGCGGATCCCAGCGGAACGTGTCACGCATCCCCGGCCGGATGAGCAGCAGCTTGCCCGGGGTCAGCGGCAGCGCGACGTCGTCGCACAGCCAGGTGGCGCTGCCGCCGAGCAGCCAGACGAACTGGTACGACCTGGCCACCCGCGGGCCGAACGCCGAGCCCGGCGGATAGCCCGCGACGCTCGGCCCGAGCCGGGCCACCAGGTCGACGGAGATCGTCATCTGTCACAGCCGCCGTCGCGGTTCGGGCGGATCCGCGGCTTGCGCACGTCCTCGAACCCCTTGTACGCGTACGGGTCCTCCCCTGCGACGAGGACGACGTCACGGAAGTCGGCCTGCGCCATGCCCGTGCCCTCCGGCGGGGTGGCCCAGGGCAGCAGGGACTCGGCGCTCATGTAGTGGTTGACCAGCGCCCGCCGGAAGCCGTGCTCTGCGGTGTTGGGCAGCGACTTGTGCAGCAGGTAGCCGTTGAAGACCACCACGCTGCCCGCCGGGACCTCGACGGGCACCGCGTCGGAGTCGCGGAACGGGAAGCCGTACGACTCCACCGTGCAGTCGTAGCGGGGGTCGTCGTGCTCGCGGTTGGGGTAGAGCACGCCACGCCGGTGCGATCCGGGCAGCACCCAGAGGCAGCCGTTCGTCACGGTGGCGTCGTCGAGCGCGATCCAGGCCGCCGTGAGCGAGCGGTCGCGGGTGGGGATGAACAGCTCGTCCTGGTGCCACGCCTGACCCGGCTCGCCCTCGGACTTGATGAACAGCATCGACTGCATCGCCTTGACGTTGGGGCCGATCACCGACGTGAGCGCCGAAACAATCGCGGGATGGCGCATCGTGGCGAGCATCAGTGCGGAGAGCTTGTGCGGGTAGTGCACGCACAGGAACTTGCGCAGCACCTCGTCGTCGGTGTCGCCGGCGCCCGGGGGGAGCGCGCCGCTGATGTCGCCGCGCTCGCCCCTGCAGATGCGGACGGCCTCTTCGAGCAGCTTGTCGACCTCGCCGGGGTTGAGCGCGCGGTCGAGGACGACGTAGCCGTCGCGGTCGAACGAGGTCTTCTGGTCGGAGTTCGTCATGGCCCCATCATCACCGTCGCGGCCCGGTCCTGCCATGGCCCGAGCACGCACGGGGATGGCGAATTCTGTCACCTATTGACGCGTCCGGAAACAAGCAATTAACATCCCGAGCTACTTCCTAATACGTATTAACGGCCTCAATGAGAGTGGGTATGACTCCTCCTCCACGGCAACGGCGAGCGACCCAGCTCGACATCGCCAGACGCGCGGGTGTCTCACAGGCGACCGTGTCGCTCGTCCTCAGCGGCGGCGCGGCCAGCGCCCAGATCGCCGAGCCCACGCGCCAGGCGGTCCTCGAGGCGGCCGCGGAGCTGGGCTACTCGGCCAACGTCGCCGCAAAGAGTCTCAGGGGCGGCCGCACCCACCTGCTGGGCCTGTACACGTTCGAGCCCGTCTTCCCGACCGACCAGCGCGACTTCTACTACCCGTTCCTGATGGGCGTCGAGGAGGAGACCTCGCGGCAGGGCTACGACCTGCTGCTGTTCACCTCGATCGGCTCGGGGGCGCGGGAGATCTACACCGGCGGGGTGAACCGGCTGAAGCTCGCGGACGGCTGCGTCCTGCTGGGCCGCAACGTGCGCCGCGAGGAGTTGGCGGAGCTGGTCAGGGAGGACTTCCCGATCGTCTTCATCGGCCGCCGCGAACTCGACGGCGCGGAGCTGTCGTACGTGGCGGCCGACTACGTGACGGCCACCAGCGACATGGTCGCGGAGCTGGTCCGCCTGGGCCACCGCAGGATCCTCTACCTGCGCGCGGTCGAGGACACCGAGCCGACCCGCGATCGCGAGACCGGCTACCGGCGGGGCCTGGCCGCGGCCGGGATCCCCGTGGACGAGTCGCTGATCCGCGCGCTCGCCGACCCCGCCGACCTGACGGCCGAGTACGTCGAGCACTGGACGGGCACGGCGGGCGTCACCGCGATCCTCGTCGAGCCGAGCGAGGACAACCGGCTGACCACCGCGCTCGCCGCGACCAGCGCGGACGGCCGGGTGAGCTTCCCCGCCGACTGCTCGATCGCGCTGCTCGGCGACCCGCCGTCGTGGACGCCCGAACTGCGCAACTGGACCCGCTTCTCCCTGCCCCGGGTCGAGATGGCCCGCACGGCCGTACAGCTCCTGATCGACCTGCTGGACCCGCCGCACGGCACGCCCCAGCAGGTCACGGTGCCGTGCAGCTTCGTGCCTGGCGACTCGATCGGCCCCGCCCCCGACCGGGCCCCGTCTACTGATCGGACCCCTTCTGCTGATCGGACCCCGTCTACTGATCGGAGGGGGTCACGGTGACGCGCATGGTGGTGCGTCGGCTGCTGATCGGCGTGTTCGTGATGTGGGGTGCGGCCTCGGTGATCTTCGTCATCGTCCGCGCCGCGCCGGGCGACCCGGCCGCGGTGTTCCTCGGCCCCGACGCGACCAAGGAGCAGATCGCCCGGCTGACGGCCACGCTCGGGCTCGACAAGCCGCTGTTCGAGCAGTACCTCCGCTACCTCGGCGACGTGCTCAGGCTCGACTTCGGCGAGTCCTACCGGCTCGGCCGGCCGGCCATGGAGGCGGTGTTCGAACGCCTGCCCGCCACGGTCGACCTGACGCTCACCGCGACGGCCGTCGCCGTCGTGGCCGGTCTGGCACTCGGCCTCGTCGCGGGCAGCCGGCCCGGCGGCGCGGTGGACCGGGTCGTGTCCGCGGCGACGATCGCGCTGCAGTCCTTCCCGACGTTCTGGGTGGGGATCATGCTGGTCCTGGTCTTCGCGCTCGGCCTGCGCCTGCTGCCCAGCGCCGGGGTCGGCACGCCCGCGCACCTGGTGCTGCCCGCGGTGACGCTGGCCTTCCCGTTCACCGCCATCGTCGCCCGGCTCACCAGGAGCAGCGTCACGGAGTCGATGCGCGAGCCGTACGTGCAGACGGCGCGGTCGAAGGGGCTCAGCGAACGCCAGGTCCTGCTCGGGCACGCGCTGCGCAACTCGCTCATCCCGGTCGTGACGATCGTCGGCCTGCAGATGGGCGCGCTCATGGGAGGCGCGGTGATCGTGGAGAACGTCTTCGCCTGGCCCGGCCTCGGCTCCCTGGTCGTGGACGCGGTCGCCAACCGCGACTACGCGGTCGTCCAGGCGGTGACGCTGCTGATCGCGGGCATCGTGATGGTGCTCAACATCGTCGCCGACGTGCTCTACATCCGATTGGACCCCCGCATCCGGACGGAGGCCAGGTCATGAGCCAGGCGGCGGTTCTGCCCCAGCAGGTGGCCACGCGCCGGTGGCGCAGGGGCGCGCTGGCCCGGGTGCCGTACGTGGTGATCGCGCTGTACGCGCTGGTGGCCCTGATCGGGCCGCTGGTCATCGACTACGACCCGGTGCGCACCCCGCTCACGGACCGGCTGCTCGCCCCCGGATCGCAGCTCGCCTCCGGCGGGGTCGCCTGGCTCGGCACCGACGCGCTCGGGCGGGACATCCTGGCCCAGGTCGTCTACGGCGCCCGTACGTCGCTGACCATCGGGCTGGCGACCGTGCTGGTCGCGTGCCTGGTCGGCGTCACGATCGGCGTCGTCGCCGGGTACGCGCGCGGCTGGCTGGACGCGGTGCTGGCCCGGATCACCGACGTGCTGCAGGCGTTCCCGGCGATCCTGCTCGCGATCGTGATCGCCGGTGTGTTCGCCCGCAGCGTCCCCGTCGTGGTCCTCTCGCTGTCGGTGACGGCCTGGATCTCCTTCGCCAGGGTCACCCGCGGCGTCGCGCTCTCGCTGCGCGAACGGGCCTGGGTCGATGCGGCCCGGGTGATGGGCGTGCCGGTCCGGTCGATCATCGTCCGGCACGTGCTGCCCTTCACCGTCGGCCCGGTCGTCGCGCTGGCGACGCTGGAGTTCGCCCTCGTCGTGCTGGCCGAGGCGGGCCTGAGCTTCCTCGGCATCGGGCTCCCGACCGGGGCCGTGTCGTGGGGGCAGACGATCGCGAACGGTCAGCAGTACCTGGAGACCGCCTGGTGGATCTCCACGCTGCCCGGCATCGCCCTGTCCCTGCTGATCATCAACATGGGCATCCTCGGCGACCAGCTCACCGCCCGTTACGGCCAGCGCCGTACCCGTTCCTGACCCCCCTTTCCTGACAGGAGAACTCGATGACTGGGTTCCGCAAGATGACAGCGTTCGCGGCGGCGGCCGTCCTGCTGCTGGGCGGCTGCGCCACGACGACCGGCGGCAGCGGGGGCGGCGGTGATCCGGCCGGTGGCAAGCTGACGGCCGCGGGCACGTACCCGATCGAGAGCCTCGACCCGCACGGGGCCCAGGGCGCCACGACCGGCACGCAGCTCGCCGCGCAGGCGATCTTCAGCCGCCTCGTACGTCCCGGCGCCGACGGCAAGGTCGAGGGCGACCTGGCCGAGAAGTGGGAGCCCGGCGCCACCGCGGCGGAGTGGACGTTCCACCTGCGGTCCGGCGTCACGTTCTCCGACGGCAAGCCGGTGGCCGCCGCCGACGTGGTCGCCTCCTTCGAGCGGATGATGACGCTGGACGGCCCGAACGCCGCCAACTTCCCCGACTACAAGATGACCGCGTCCACCGACAACGAGGTCAAGCTGACCGCGCCGACCCCGGACGCGTCGATCCCGCGCAAGCTCGGCCTGTTCTACGTCATCCCGCGCGCCGTCACGGCCCAGGACACCGCGTTCTTCGAGCGTCCCGTCGGCTCCGGCCCGTTCACCGTGAACCGGTTCGCGCCCGGCGAGGCGCTGGCGATGAGCCCGAACGCGAAGTTCTGGGGCGAGCGGCCGCAGCTCGGCAACCTGGAGATCCGTACCATCCCCGACCTGTCGGCGCGGCTGACCGCGCTGCGCACCGGCGAGGTGGACGTGGTCTGGGGCATCCCCGACGACCAGCTCCCCGTGCTGAGCGGGACGGACGGGCTGACCGTCAAGACGGTGCCGAGCACCGCCGTGTTCACCATGTGGTTCAACTCCTCGATCCCGGCGCTCAAGACCGCCGAGGTGCGCCGCGCCCTGTGGCAGGCGGTCGACTTCGGCACGATCATCAAGCAGCTCTACCCGCAGACCGGCGCGCTCGCCGACGGCCTGGTGGCGCCCGCGGTGCTCGGCTACGCCAAGCAGCAGCCGGTCGGCCACGACCCGAAGGCCGCCAAGGCCGCGCTGGAGTCGGCCGGCTTCGACTTCGGCAAGAAGCTGCGGCTGCAGTTCTCCGACGCCGAGTTCCGGCCGTTCGTGCAGGCGGTGGCCTCCGACCTGGCCGAGATCGGCGTCCAGGTGGACGTGCTGGAGAAGGAGAAGGCGGTCTTCACCGAGGACCTGCTCGCGCTCAACTGGGACGTCAACTTCCAGCAGCTCGCCACGCCCACCTACGACGCGGCCAGCAACCTGGGCCGGCTCTACACGTGCGCGGCGAAGCGTACCGGCTACTGCAACAAGGACCTCGACGAGCTGCTGGCCAAGGCGGGCGAGAGCCCGGACGAGGCCGAGCGCGCCGAACTGTACGGCGAGGCCGGGAAGATCATCTGGGCGGACGCGGTCGGCATGTACCCGATGACGGTGCAGCTCGCCTACTCCTGGCGGGCGCGGGTCACCGGGTTCACCCCCGACCCGAGCGGACTGCCCGACTTCTCCCGCGTACGGCTCGCGGGCGCGTGATGGGTGGCCGGGTGACAGCGCAGCGTTCAGACAGGTCGGGCACGGCGGATCCGCCGCATGACGGGCCCCTGCTGCGGGTCGAGGGGCTGGTCGTCGACCTGCCCCGTCCGGACGGCGCCGGTGACACGCTCCGCGTGGTGGACGGGGTGTCGTTCGACGTGCCCGCGGGCACCACGGTCGGCCTGATCGGCGAGTCGGGCAGCGGCAAGACGATGACCGCGCTCTCGGTGATCGGCCTGCTGCCCGAGCACGCGACCACCGGCGGTGAGCTGGTGTGGCGCGGGGCGAGCCTGCTGCGTCCTGACACCGACTGGCGGCGCGTACGTGGCCACCAGATCTCGATGATCTTCCAGGATCCGCTGGCCGCGCTGAACCCGAGCATCACCATCGGCCGCCAGGTGGGCGAGATCCTCCGGCGGGCCGGACGTCCGCGCGCCGAGGTGCGGCACGCGGTGATCGACCTGCTCGACCGCGCCGGGGTGCCGGACCCCGAGCGGCGGATGAACAGCTATCCCCACGAGTTCTCCGGCGGGCTGCGCCAGCGCGCCATGATCGCCCTGGCGCTGGCCGGCAGCCCGTCGCTGCTGCTCGCGGACGAGCCGACCACCGCGCTCGACGTCACCGTACAGGCCAGGATCCTGCGCCTGCTCCGCTCGATCCAGCGGGAGCAGGGGCTGGCCATGCTGCTGGTCACCCATGACCTGCGGGTGGTCGCCCACGTCGCCGACGAGGTCGTGGTCATGTACGCGGGCCGCGTCGCGGAACGCGGCCCCGCCGGCGCGGTGCTGCGCCGTCCCGCGCACCCCTACACGCGCGCGCTGGCGGCGAGCGTCCCGGCGGTGCGTACCAAGACGGCGCTGCCCGACCCGCTGCCCGGCTCGCCCGCGACGCCGGCGAACCGGCCGTCGGGGTGCTCGTTCCACCCGCGGTGCCCGCTGGCCCGGGACCGGTGCAGGACAGAGGTGCCGCAGGCGCGCGAGGTCGCGCCGGGCAGGTGGAGTGCCTGCCACTTCGCGGAGGAGGTGTTCACCCCGTGAGCGAGATGCTCGAAGTGTCCGACCTGCGGGTCACCTTCGGCGGCCGGGGCGGCCTGGTCGCCGTGGACGGCGTCAGCCTGCGGGTCGCGCCGGAGGAGACGCTCGCCGTGGTCGGCGAGTCGGGCTCGGGCAAGACCACGGTCGCCCGGTGCGTGGTCGGGTTGCAGCGGCCGGATTCCGGGACGGTGACGTTCGAGGGGCGGACGCTCGGCCCGGCCGGTCGCCGCCCGCCGGAGTCGCAGCGCGCCATCCAGATGGTGTTCCAGGATCCGCGCTCGTCGCTCAACCCGCGGATGCCGGTGTCCGACCTCATCGGCGAGGCGTGGCGTACGCACCCGGTCACGGCGCCGCCGGGGGACAGGACCGAGGCGCTGCACCGGCTGCTGGCCGACGTCGGTCTCGACGCCGACGTGGCCGGGCGGCGCGCGGGCGACCTCTCGGGCGGCCAGTGCCAGCGGGTCAGCATCGCCCGCGCGCTGGCGGTCGGGCCACGGCTGCTCGTGTGCGACGAGGCGGTCTCGGCCCTCGACGTGTCCGTACAGGCGCAGATCCTGCGGCTGCTCGTGGACCTGCGGCGCAGCCACCGGCTCGCGCTGCTGTTCATCACCCACGACCTGGGCGTGGTCCACCAGATCGCCGACCGGGTCGCGGTGATGCGCCGCGGCGCCGTCGTCGAGGAGGGCCCGGCAGGAGAGGTGCTCGGCGCGCCCCGGCACGAGTACACCCAGGCCCTGCTCGACGCCGCACTCGACATCGGAGTAGAAGCATGATCACCGGCTGGAACACGTGGGACGTCACCACCCACACCGGCATGGTGCACCTGCCGTCGGGGCTGCGGGTCCGCTTCGGCGTGCCCGGCGCTCCCCTCGACGGGTTCACCTGGCGCGACGGGCTGGTCAGGCTCGGGCACCACACCGTGGGCGGCGACTACGCGGAGGTCACCGTCGAGGCGGGTGACGGCCGCCTGCACCTGGTCATGGCCGGAGGATCCACCGACGAGCTGCACGTACGGGCCGAGGGGACCGCGGGCGTGCTCGTGGCGCTGGACGGCCGGGACGACACCGACGTCGGCGCCCAGCGGATCGACCGGTGGATCGACTGGCGGATCGACTGGCGGGAGACCGGCGGCGGGCTCGTCAGGACCGGCGAGGAGACGCGGCCGGCCGACGGCCTGGTGCTGGAGTTCGCCGCCGGGGTCGAGCTGCGCGTGGCACCGCACGGCACGCCCGGCGGCGCCGCCG